>JBKPNP010000391.1:0-9415 GCA_046732775.1 Acidobacteriota bacterium | reverse complement strand
GAATCCTGACGCAACGAATCGAACACGGCATCGACACGCGCTTCCATCATTTCTTTTGAACGCACCGATTGGTAACGCTCATATTGATAGAAGTGGCGTTTCAGTAAAGCCAAAGCCTTTTCACGTTGACCGTTCTGCGCGTAAATCGCTGCCAGGTTATACGACGCCGGCAACAGGTTGATGTTCGCACGCGCCACTTTGAGTGCCGCAGCACGATCACCGGACGCTGCCATGAAGACCGCCGCAAACACGAGGTTGTAAGGATCGGTTGGGTCGAGAGCCATCGCCTTCTGCGTGTAAGCGTTGCCCTGTTTTAAGTCGCCTTCCGAATTCCAGTAGACGGCCAAATTGCGATACGCGAGCGCGAGCGGAAATTCCTCAACCGATTGTTCCATCAGGTGAAGACCTTTCTTGAACGCGCCTTCATGTATGGTGATCTTGCCGAGACCGTGTAGCGCCACCGCCCGCGAGAGCGGATCGGCACGCATGTTAAGAATGGCGTCGAACACAGTGTGGGCCTTGCTCCAATCCCCCGTGTGGTGGCGATAGAGTTCGCCAAGATAACGAAGCGGCGCGGGGTCGGCTGGATCCATGACGCGCGCTCGCTGGTAAAGTTTCTCGGCCAGGACGTACCGCGCGGCATTCTCAGCAATCAGACCACGCTGCATCACGCGCTGGATCTGCGCGCTTCTGCGAACGTCGAAGACGGGTCGAGCCGCGTCGGGACCGTCGGCCAACATCGCGACTTCGTTGACGCCCAGCTTCTTCAGTTCTTTAGCCGCGGATTTTGCCTTGCCGGGAAACATGCACTTCTGTTCGGCAACCGCCTGGAAAATTTTAACGGCCGCGTCTTTGTCTCCAGCAGCAACTTTAGCTTTGCCGTCTTTGAGCTGCTCATCAATTGCGGCTTCTCTCGACTTCATTTCCGTGTCGAGCACTTTTTCGACGGCCGCAACTGCGAGCTTGCCGTCCTTGTTTTCAACACGAGTCACCGGCGTGCCGTCAGGCATTGCGATCACGGCGACCGGCGGTTTTGCGTCACCGAGCAACTGTTGCGCGTTCGGTATTTGGCCATCCGCCAATTCCATCGAGACGCATTGCGAGGCGTACAGCGAAAGCGTGCGAGACGCGCGCAAACTCGACTTCTTCAATTCGTCGCTCGACGCCGGAAACCAATAGAGCACCAGCCCTTTCGCCGGCGGAGTCTTGGCGTCGCGAATTTTCCATGGCACCGGATAGGTTTCTGGAGCCGGGCCGCTGCTGCTCCCGTGCGACATGCCGCCACCGCCGCCGCCGCCACCACCGCCGCAGGTAGCGAGGGCCGGTGACACGCAAAAAAGTGTGACCAGGAAGAACGTCAACGCGCGCGCGAAGAGGGGTGCAGGGGTTCTCATATTTTCACCTTAGCAAAGAAGTTGGTCTGAAAACGCGGGGAATATGGCGCACGATACCACTTCCACGAGTCTTTCGGAAAGGCAAAAGCCCTCGGCTTAACCAAGGGCTTTTGAGTTCTACAGATGAGCAACGCGTCAGTTCTTTTTAGCTTTCCACTCCGCCAAACGCTGCTCGAGATCGCCGGTACCCTGTTTCGCTTCTTTCGCCAGCGCGAGTGCTTTTTCTCCGGCCACGATGGCTTCGGCCGTCTTCCCCTGAGCGGCCAGGTAACGCGCTTTCGAATTCATATTGTTGTAAGTTTCTTTGATCTTGATCGACTGTTCCAGCCAGCCCAACGCTTCCGCGGGATCCATCTTCGCGTCGTTGAAGAGCACGTAGTTGGCTGCCTGCAAAGGCGTGCGCCAATCGTCAGGTTTTGCTGCGGCCACCTGCGCCCGTGCTTTCTGCAGCGTCAGCGCCGCCACGTCTTTTACTTCAACCGTGAAAGGCACACGCAGTTTTTCCCAACGGATATTTACCTGCGCCTTGTTGGCGTCAATCGGATCAATCCAGTACTCCAACCATTCCTTGCTGTCGTTAACCCACTCGGGTTTCACCTTCACGCGTAGCGTGTCTTTTTCAGCGTTGTAACCAAAACTGCCCCACTGGTTGGCGACGCTGTTGAAGATGATCGTGAACTCATCTTTGGTCGGAATAGTGTGCAGGCTATAACTGCCGGCCGGAAGTTTTTGACCGTTGATATAAACGTCGTCAGTCACGACAAACTGCGTCGCTTCATTGGCGCCGGTTCTCCAGGCATGGCCCCAGGGCACGATCGGCGCGCCTTTTGGCCGCACATTTTGATCGTCAAGCGTGGCTTCGCCTTTTACGTTCGCCTGTTCCGGTAACGCATCACCAAAAATCGTGCGCCCCTTAACCCCGGGCCGGCTGTAAGTGATCGTGATGTCGGTCACGCCTATGGTCTGCATGACACTCGCCTTTTGGCTGGGACGCGGCACGCGCACCGGCGGCGGATTCTGCGCAGACACGACTCCCGCAGCGCCGAACGCCAGCAGCATGACAAAAGTTAAAGCAAAGGAACGTTTAGAAATGCTCATCGTGGGGTCTCCTCAATTGTTTAGTCGCCATAGGATAACGCCGAAGCCGCCGAACCTGTAATCGACAACGATTACCACACCTGGCAGCGTTCAGCGTCGCCGCGCACCATCGGTTCGCCAGCCTTACACTGGAAGGCTTCGGCAAACTTCGGCATGTTCGATAATGGTCCGTTTACGCGAAAACGTGACAGCGGATGCGGATCGGATTGCACCAGCAAGCGCGAAAATTCCGGCGTGTCCTTGGAAGCCCAGACCTGCGCCCAGCCAAGGAAGAACCGCTGCTCGGGCGTAAAGCCGTCGATGTTTGCCGGACGCGGCTTGCCCTGCAGTGACTTCATGAAGGCATCGTAAGCGACGTAAAGCCCGCCGAGATCCGCAATCGATTCGCCGGACACCAGCTTGCCCTGAAGGTGCAATCCCGGCTCAGACTCGAAGCCGCTAAACTGGTTGACGACACACTGGGCGCGCGCATCGAAATTTTTCTTATCACTCTCAGTCCACCAGTTTTTTAAATTACCCAGCGCGTCGAAATTAGCGCCGGAGTCGTCATAGCCATGCGTGATTTCATGTCCGATGACGGCCCCAATCGCGCCGTAGTTGATGGCATCGTCGGCTTCGGGATTGAAAAACGGCGGCTGCAGAATGCCGGCCGGAAAGGAGATGTCGTTGTTGAGTGAATTGTAACCGGCGTTGACCGTGGGCGGCGTCATGCCCCATTCCTTACGATCCACTGGCTTGTTGATCTTGTTGAAGTCACGGATTTGCTCAAACTCGCTCGCCCGCAGCACGTTTGCAAGATAAGAATCGCGCGAGACGTTTAGCGTTGAATAGTCGATCCACTTGTCCGGGTAACCAATCTTCTGGCCGAAAGCATTTAGTTTAGCAATCGCTTCTTTGCGCGTTTCATCGCTCATCCAGTCGAGCTTTTGCAGCCGATCATGAAACGCGGTAATTAGATTGCTCACCATCGTCTTCATGCGGGCTTTCGATTCAGGAGTGAACGCGCGCGCAACGTAAACCTGGCCCAGAGCTTCGCCGAGATTGGCATCGGTTGCCGAAACGCAGCGCCGCCAACGCGGCAGCTGTTCTTTCCGGCCCTCGAGCGTCCTGCCGAAAAAGTTGAAATTCTCCGTTTCGAACTTTGACGACAAACTTGGCGCCGCAGCAGTAATCAAGTGCCAACGCAAATAAGTCTTCCACTCAGCAACGGGAACTTCGCTAAACATCTGGTTCACTGCGGTGAAAAACTCCGGGTGCGCAACGTTGATGTCGCCGGTGGTTGGCGCGCCGGCGCCACGCCGATAGTCTTCCCATGAAAAGGCTGGAGTCAGCTCCTTCAACTGGACCGGGCTCATCAGGTGATACTGCGTCGTCGGATCGCGCAGCTCGATTGGGGAGCGCGACTTTTGCGCCAGCTTTGTTTGAAACGCGAGCACAGTTTGCGCGTTCTTCGCCGCTTCCTCAGGTGAATCGCCCACAAGCTGAAACATGTTCGTCATATGCTTCACGAATTCGGCGCGCAGGGTGACTGACTTCTCGTCAGTCTTCGTGTAGTAATCGCGGTTCGGCAGACTCAGTCCGCCCTGTCCGGCAAAACCTCTCACCATCGAGCTGTTTTTCAAATCCGGCAGCGAGCCGAAACTGAAGAGCGTCGGTATGCCGTGACGATGCATGTAAGCGATTTGAGCCTGAACTTCGCGCACGTCCTGAATCTTTTCGATGCGTGCGAGCTCCGGCGCCAGCGGTTTCATTCCTTCAGCTTCACGCTTCGCTTCGTCTAAACAACTCGCGTAGAAGTCGCCAATCTTCTGTTCGTTGCTGCCCTTAACAGCCTTCGTATTTTTTGCCGCTTCCTCGAGTATTTCCTGGAGCACTTTGCGGTTGTTTTCCGCCAGAACATTGAACGAGCCCCACGAAGAATACGCGGCGGGAATCTGAGTGTTCTTTAACCAGGTACCGTTGGCATATTGATAGAAGTCGGTACAGGCCAGTGTGTCCTTGTCCATGTTCGAGGGATCGAAACCGTGCTTGGCCTGGGCGAACACGGTGGTCATGATGGCGAGGACGAGCGCGAGGGCGACGAAAGATTTCTGCGAGTTCTTCATACGATTCTCCACTACAAGTTGAACAAGGTTCCGAGCACTCGGAAGAAGATCCGAAGTGAATATTGCCTGACAAACTGGGTGCGGCTATCTCGATACTACGCCATCGAAAACATTTAGTTTCCGTAAAGCGCCGAAAAAGTTTCCTGCCGGCAACATTATTTTTAGCAATCCAAAGTCTCGTGTCAATTCCACTTTCTCGTAAGCAAACTGGGAGTGAAAAGCCTTTCACTGCGCGCAATATCTTTGCCGCGCCACACAGCTTCATGTTAAAAGACTCCCGCAATCATCCGTCCTGTCTGGAGGAACCAAACCACATGTTGAAGCGTACCCCGGCGGCGCAGCCGTGCCGCTACCCGGCTGTTTCCACGTCTCGAAATTTTATGCAGTTTTTCTTCGCCATCGTTGCTCTTGTTTCAATGGCGGCCACGCTTAACGCACAAACTGCGGCTGGAAAAACGCGCATGCTGCGTTCGCCGACGGTGAGCGCGTCGCAGATCGCGTTCGCTTACGCTAACAACATTTGGACGGTGCCGCGCGCCGGCGGCAGTGCGCGTCGCATCACGAGCTTTCAGGGTCAAACACTGAATCCTCATTTCTCACCCGACGGAAAATGGATCGCGTTCAGCGGCGAGTACGCGGGCAATCTCGACGTTTACGTAGTGCCCAGCGAGGGTGGCGAGCCGCGCAGGCTCACCTGGCACCCGGGCGCAGACACGGTTCAGGGTTGGACAGCCGACGGAACGTCAGTGCTTTTCAGCTCGAGCCGCGCTACCTGGGCGCCGAGCGGCACGCCAAAGTTCTGGACTGTGCCCGCGAGCGGAGGCATTGAAGCACCATTCGCACTGCCGCGCGCCTACCAGGGAAAAATTTCTGCCGACGGAACTCGCATCGCCTACCGCATGAATAATTCCTGGGACGAAGAGCGCCGAAATTATCGCGGCGGGCAGAACCGGCCGATCTGGATCCTCGATCTCAAAACCTACGACCTCACGTCGCCGCCCTGGACGGACTCAAAAGACGTCGATCCAGTTTGGGTTGACGACGCCGTCTACTTCATTTCGGATCGCGATGGCGTGGCAAACGTTTGGGAGTATCAGACGAATACCAAGAAGCTTTCGCAACTGACAAAGTTTAAGGATTTCGATGTGAAGACTCTCGACTCCGGGGCCGGCACGCTCGTCTTCGAACAAGGCGGTTACATTCACGAGCTGGATCCCAAAGGCGGACGTGAACGCACCGTCGATGTCACAGCGACCGGCGACTTCCCCTGGATGATGCCTAACTGGAAAGACGTCTCCGGTCGCATCGCCAAGCTCGCGTTGTCGCCGACCGGCAAGCGTCTGGTCGTCGAAGCACGCGGCGAAATATTTACGATACCCGCTGAAAAAGGTGACACACGCAACATCACAAATTCGAGTGGCTCAGCCGAGCGCGAGCCGGCCTGGTCGCCCGATGGGAAATTCGTTTCTTACTTCAGCGACAAGTCAGGCGAATACCGGCTCTACATCGAAGCGCCGGACGGCTTAACGCCGGCGCGCGAAATCGTTTTGCAGAATCCGACGCACTACTACACTGCCTCATGGTCGCCGGACTCGAAGAAGATTCTGTTTAGCGACACCAACCTGAAAGTTTGGGTGCTTGATGTGGCCAGCGGCCAGGCGAAAGTCGTCGGTAACGATCCCTGGATGGTTCCCAATCGAACTCTCGATCCCGTGTGGAGCCCCGATTCGAAATGGGTGGCATACGCGAGCCGCTTGCGTTCGATGTATCACGCAATCTTCGTCAGCAATGTCGAAACCGGTGAGACAAAACAAGTAACCGATGGTTTGGCGGACGCTGTTTCCCCCGCGTGGGATGCCAGTGGAAAATACCTTTGGTTTCTCGCGTCGACGAATTTCGGATTGAGCTCGCAATGGCTCGACATGACTTCGTACGATCACGACGAAACGTTTGGGCTTTACGTCGCGGTGCTCAAGAAGAGCGAGGCCAGTCCGTTGCTTCCTGAAAGCGACGAAGACAAAGGCATCGCGAGTCCTGCGCCATCGCCGTCGCCGGGTCCGGTTCGCGCGAACCCTGAAGCTACGCCGGCCGAGGGTGCGCAAGCCGACGCCACTCCGCAAGCACAACGACGCGGCCGCCCGCCGCTGTCAGTGCAAATTGATTTCGATGGTTTGCAGCAACGCATCATTTCAGTGCCCGGAATTCCTGAACGTCAGTACGCTGATCTGCGCGCGGGGGCGGAAGGCACCGTCTTCTTCACCGAGGCGAGTTCCGCGCGCGGACAGGAAGGGTCCGCGGGTCCACGCGGTGACGAGCTCTGGCGATATCGCCTGAGCGATCGGAAAGCGGCGTCGTTTGTTAACGGCGTCGCTGGTTATGACGTGAGCGCCGACGGCAAGAAGCTCGTCTATCGCACCCCGGTGGCAGGTGGGTTTGGCCAACCGGGACCGCCGCCGGCCCCGGCGCTGTTTTTAGTTGACGCTGACAAGAATCCGCCGCAGGCCGGACAAGGTCGCGTGAATGCGCGACTGCGAATGTACCTGGATCCGCGTCAGGAGTTTCAGCAGATATTCAATGAAGGCTGGCGCAACGAGCGCGACTATCTCTACGTGCCGAACATGCACGGATCGAACTGGCCGAAGATGAAAGAGATGTACGGGCAGTTGTTGCCATCGGTAAACCATCGCGCCGATCTCAACTATCTGCTCGACATGATGGGCGCCGAAATCGCGATCGGACACTCTTACGTGCGCGGCGGAGATATGCCGGAAGTGCCGGCCAGCCAGACTGGTTTGTTGGGCGCCGACTTCGCGATTGAGAATGGGCGCTATCGCGTAACCAGGATTTACGACAACGAAAGCTGGAACCCCGAGCTGCGTGCGCCGCTGGCCGCACCCGGTGCGAACGTCGCCGTCGGTGACTACATCATCGCGATCAACGGCGTCGAGCTAAAAGCGCCTGACAATATTTTCCGGCTGCTCGACGGCACGGCTAATCGTCAAACGTCGCTTACGATTAACAGCAAGCCTTCGCTGGACGGAGCGCGCAGCGTAACCGTGGTTCCGGTTACCAGCGAACAGGGATTGCGCACGCGCGCGTGGGTCGAATCGAATCGCCGGCTGGTCGATAAAATGTCTGACGGCCAATTGGCTTACGTGTATCTGCCAAACACAGGTCAGCCAGGCTACAACAGTTTCAATCGCTACTACTTTTCTCAACAGGACAAGAAGGGCGTGGTTGTCGATGAACGATTCAACGGCGGCGGCTCGGCGGCTGACTACATCGTCGACGTGCTCGGCCGCGACTTCGACGGCTACTTCAACAATGTCGCCGGCGATCGTTATCCCTTCACCAGTCCGGCAGCCGGTATCTGGGGTCCAAAGGTAATGATTATTAACGAGATGGCCGGGTCCGGCGGCGACTTGATGCCGTTCATGTTCAAGCGGCGAAAAATTGGACCCCTTGTTGGCAAACGCACCTGGGGCGGACTCGTTCACACCGCCGATACTCCAGGCTTCGTGGATGGCGGCACCATGATCGCGCCGCGCGGCGGCTTCTTCACTCGCGATAACAAATGGGCGGTTGAGAACGAAGGCGTCGGTCCGGACATCGACGTTGAGAATTGGCCGAAGGAAGTCATTGCCGGACGCGATCCGCAACTCGAGCGCGCGGTCGCTGAAGCTTTACGTCTGTTGAAGGAGCGGCCCGTCGATCGCGCAATCAAGGAACCGCCGCCGCCAACCTGGGGCCAACGGCCTTAGTCCATCGGTTTACGAATACGGGGGCTTTATGTGGAGATACTGCGGAGCTTCGGTCTTCATTCTGATCGGCGCGCTTGAACTTGTGCTTGCAGTGAACAAGCGCGTGCGTGACGAACTAATGAAGAACTCGCCGGTCAAGCTTTCACGGGGAGTGTCCGTCACCTTTCTGGTGGCGGCGCTCTCCGCATTCAGCATCGCGGCTGCTTTTCTCTTTTTCTACCGCTGACTTCTGTCCGACAAACTTTAGTTTGTCGCTTTTAAACGACAAGCTGAAGCTTGTCGGATATAGGCCTCAATCTTTCTCATTCTTCTTAAGCTTGCGAAACTTCCGCGTGACGAGCTCCCGACGCAGCGGACTAAGATGTCGAATGAACAAAATTCCATCGCAGTGATCTGTCTCGTGCAGAAAACAGCGCGCGGCCAGGCCGGTAACCTCGCGCTCAAACGTTTCGCCTTGCTCGTCCTGTGCTCTTAATACCGCGCGGTTGGCGCGTTTTAATTCCGCATGAACTTTGCCGACTGATAGACACCCTTCTTCGCCGCCCTGCTCACCTTCGGTCGCAATAATTTCCGGGTTCGCGGCCACCAGCTTGATGCCGTCGCAGTCCATCACGAAAAGTCGGAGCGACAAACCAATTTGCGGCGCCGCCAAACCGACGCCGCCATCGTCGTACATCGTTTCAAACATATCGCGAACGAGCGCCCTGAAATCGTCGTCGAAGTCCTCTACGGGATCGCCGGGCGACAACAGCACCGGATGGGGGTACTCAACTATTTTCCTAATCGCCATGAACGCTCCTCACGCTGTAAATCAAAACGCGGTAGTGTAAAGCCTCTGCACCGCGCGACCAATACTTCCCGCCAACGATGCTCTCTCGAGCGCTGTGATTTTTACCGAATGTGATCTTCCAATGTCCTGAGTGTCACAATCAGCTTAGTCGATGGGCAGTAGCCGCTGAGTGTTTTATAATCGCTTTGTGGAAAGTAAAGATCCGTTTGCAACAACTGCGCTGAATGGTCAACCGGTCGAGCCCAAGAGCCAGGGGCTTTCCAACGA
>JBKPNP010000390.1:0-3453 GCA_046732775.1 Acidobacteriota bacterium | reverse complement strand
TCACGCCTATTGATCGCCACACCGCGATTGTTGTCGGTCGCTGGGAATTGAAACGCGCCGCGGATGAACCGCACGGCAGGTTCACGCTAATCTTCAAGAAGACGAACCAGGGTTGGCGGATCGTTCACGATCATACGTCGTAACTGAAAACCCGCTTGTCCACAACTCCACAAAATCTGCCACCTTCGCTTGCTGGTTTCGAGCAGGAGGTTGAGCATCGCAGCGCCGGCTTAAAAAAAGAGCTCGGCCTGTTCGACCTGGTCCTGACTCAAATCGTTTTCGTTGTAGGAACTATTTGGGTCGGCTGGGCTGCAAAGCTTGGCGACCATCAGATGGTTTTTTGGTTGCTGGCGATCATCACCTTCTACTTGCCACTCGCCGCCGTGGTGATTTATCTCAATCGCCTGATGCCGCTGGAAGGTGGAATTTACCAGTGGGCCAAACTCGCTTTCAACGATTTCGTCGCTTTCATGGTTGCGTGGAATCTCTGGATCTTTGGCATCCTGGTGATGTCAGGCATTGGACTGATCATCAAGAAGAACATCGCCTATGCGATCGGTCCGCGCGCGGAGTGGATGCACGGCAACAAGTGGCTAACGCGATTGATTTGCGTGCTGCTGATGGTGCTGATGATTGCGGCATCGCGTCGCGGCTTGATGTTGGGGAAATGGGTGCAGAATGTTGGCGGCGCTTTGCTGCTGCTGACGTTTGCCACCCTGATCCTGTTGCCCTTTATCACCGCCGGACGCGGTACATTAGCGAACTACCATCCGTTCTCAACCAGCTTTCCCGACTTTAGCTCCTACAACACCAACGTCTTCAGCAAACTCGCAGTCGGCGCGCTGTCAGGTTTTGAATACATTGCGATTCTGGCGGGGGAAACCCGCTCGCCCGCGCGAAACATCGGCCGCTCGGTAATGATCTCTGCACCGATCATCGCACTGATGTTCATTCTGGGAACCGGTTCGGTGCTCGCTTTCGTAGCGCCCGACAAAGTTGATTTGATTGGTCCGATTCCACAGGTGCTCAGTCTTGGCTTCAGCTCTTTTGGCTGGGTGTCGCTGCTGGTTTCGTTCACGATTTTTGGAGTGGCCGCGCGACAAATTGCACTCATGAGCATTTACTTCGCCGGCAATACGCGCTTGCCGATGGTAGCGGGCTGGGACAACTTACTGCCGGCCTGGTTTGCACGCCTGCATGCGCGCTATAAGACGCCCATCAATTCGATCCTGTTTGTCGGCCTGGTAACACTCGCGTTCAGCCTGGCCAGTTTGATCGGCGTCGAGGAACAGGAAGCGTTTCAGTTGCAGGACAACGCGGCGACCACTTTTTACTCGCTGATTTACCTCGTCCTGTTTGCGATTCCCCTCGTGGCGATGAAACGGTTTGGCGTCCCCGCTCCACTCTGGCTGAAGATTGCGGCGATGTCAGGTTTTGTGGTGTCAGCGATCGCCACTTACTTTTCGCTGATACCGATTACGCCAGTCGATCAGCCGTTTGCATTCGCGTTCAAAATCATCGTGGTGGTTGTCGTTGCCAATGGCGTCGGAGTCGCGCTTTATCAGCTACGCACACCGGCGAGAAAAGCGGGCGTGTCCTAATATCACTTTCTCTCTGTGTTCCCTTCGAGTCCTCTGTGACTCTGTGGTTGAAACCCGTGGCAAAAGACTTCACCACTGAGGCACAGAGAACACCGAGGAAACACGGAGGATTTCAATTTACTTTCCTATAAAAAGGCTGCATAACACTGGCCTTCAACGTCGACTCTGTGGTACACCCGTGCGTCGCAAATAGACTGGTTCTAACCCCCAAAGAAGGAGTCTAAAATGACTAAGATCAACCTTGGACGTGTTGTGCTCGCCGGCCTGCTGGCCGGACTGGTTTTGAATATCGGTGAGTTCATTTTCAACGACGTGGTGCTGGGCAGCCAGATGAAAACCTGGTTCGCCGCGCACAACCTTCCGGAGCCAAGCGGAAGTTTCGTGGCCATCGCTGTCTCGCTCACTTTCATTCTCGGTATTGTGATCGTTCTGATTTACGCCCTCATTCGGCCTCGTCTTGGCCCGGGCGTGAAGACGGCGATCTTCGCTGGCTTGATTGCCTACTTCATCGTTTACGTCTACTCCGGGGTTATCAACGGTGTGCTGTTCGGCCTGTCGTCCAGTCTGATATGCATGTCGCTAGCCTGGGGCCTGGTGGAATATGTTTTGGCGGCGATCGCCGGCGGCTGGCTTTACAAAGAAGCGTGAGGCAAGGCGCTTCGGTGCGAACACTTGGGAATTTCACTCGCAGTAATTAACTGCTCACAACTCGTCACTCTTTCCGGGCCTGCTCGTCCGCGAGTCGGCCCGGAATTGCGCGAGCTGTCGATTATCAACGACGGCGCGATCGTGATAAGCGCCGAGCGCATTAGCCACGTCGGCACGCGCGAGGAAATCCAGCGACTCATCTCCGGCGCGGATTCTGACTGCGAAATTATCGACGCGGGCGGCCGCGTACTTTTGCCGGGTTTTGTTGACGCCCACACGCATCCGGTTTTTGCCGCTACGCGGGCCGGCGAATTTGAAGAACGCGCGCTCGGGATTACCTACCAACAGATTGCGGCGCGTGGCGGCGGTATTCAGTCGACCGTGCGTGCGACTCGCGCAGCGACGCTCGACGAACTAGTCGCTTCAGGAAAACGATACGCAGATTGGTTTCTCCGCACTGGCACCACCACCATTGAAGCGAAGTCGGGTTACGGTCTGACTCTCGATGACGAACTGAAGATTCTCCAGGCGATCAAGCGGCTCGACGCCGAAACACCACTTCGTTACGTCCCCACTTTTCTTGGAGCTCACGACGTCCCGCCCGAATACAAGGAGCGACGGCGCGAATACGTCTCTTTGTTGACCGGTGAAATGTTGCCGCGCGTGGCGTCTGAGAAGTTGGCTGAGTTTTGCGATGTGTTTTGTGAGAACAAAGTTTTTACGAATGACGAATCACGCGCGATCCTGGCAGCGGCGCATGCGCAGGGTTTAGGTTTGCGCATGCATGCCGATCAGTTATCGCTGTCCGGGGGCGCGAAATTGGCAGCTGAAATAGGAACCACCACGGCCGATCATTTGGAGCAGACCGACGCCGCGGGCATCGCCGCGTTAGCTGCGGCAGGAGTTCAACCAGTGTTGTTGCCTGGTTCCGTTTACGCGCTTGGCTCAAACCAGTATCCGGCGGCGCGCGCGATGATAGATGCCGGGCTCGCGGTTGTGCTGGCCACAGATTTCAATCCCGGCTCGTCGCCGACGCCGGCGATGACGATGGTGCTCTCGCTCGCGGCGACGCATTTGAAAATGACGCCGGCAGAAGCAATCACCGCAGCGACGATCAATCCTGCCTTCACATTAAACCGCGGCGGCGAGATCGGATCACTCGAGGCAGGGAAGCTCGCCGACTTTGTTATTCACGACTGCGACG
>JBKPNP010000389.1:0-1134 GCA_046732775.1 Acidobacteriota bacterium | reverse complement strand
GAAAAGGCGGACGCAAGTGGAAGCGTCTGCTCTCGTGGCTGATCCTCGTGCCCTGGGCATTGCCCGGGACTGTCGTCGCTGTGGCGGTAGCTGAGACGTATGGCCAGCCCTCGGCGTTGATGGGCACGTTTATCCTCGTGGGTACGTTTTGGATTTTGCCGTTCGTCTATTTTCTGCGGTTCATGCCGCTGGTGGTGCGCGCTGTTCAGGCAAGCATGGAGCAAATAGACTCCGCGTTGGACGAAGCCGCAGCGAGTCTGGGCGCGCTCTGGTGGCGGCGATTCACAGGTGTCACTCTGCCGCTTGTGTGGCCGGGAGCGATCGCCGGTACGCTGCTGGCT
Organism: Acidobacteriota bacterium; assembly: GCA_046732775.1. Lineage (GTDB taxonomy): Bacteria > Acidobacteriota > Blastocatellia > Pyrinomonadales > Pyrinomonadaceae > PSRF01. The sequence goes on along the minus strand of JBKPNP010000389.1, from coordinate 793 downwards.
TTCGTGATCGCGTTAGGAGAGTATGTGGCATCGGTGCTCGTGTTCGTGCCAACCAACCGGCCGATCTCGATCGCGATTGCGTCCGAGTTACGAGATTTTAATTTAGGGACAGCGGCCGCTTACGGCGTTGTACTCATGCTGATGATTGCCGTGATAATGATCGTGGCCACGCGCCTTGAACGGCGCAGCTAATATTCGAGCAAGTATTGCATTTAACTCCGAAGGAGTTCGCTAACTCCAGCCCAGGGTTTCCTACCCTGGGTGAGCTTGGCGGTCAATTGCTCTTTTACTCTGAAGGAGTGAAGAACTGGCGAAACTCTTTCAGAGTTAGACGTTCATCGGTGGCGGATTGACCCAGGGTAGGAAACCCTGGGCTAGAATTAGCCAACACCTTCGGTGTTAAAACTCTTCCCGACTTTTGAGGCAAAGCCCTGAGTGCTTACTTTTGGCTGCTCGTCTTAACACAGTTATATGGAAACTTTGATGAAACTTCGTAGACCTAATCAATCGTTCGTCTCGCTCCTTTGCGTCTTTGCTTTAGGCTGTTCGCTGTTAATTTCCAGCGCGCGTGCCCAGGAAACCTCGGGAGCTTCTGTCCCTCAAACAACCAGCAAAGCAGACCTCCATCAAGCGCTTGTTGATTTAACCAACAGCTGGACAGTGATGTGCGTCGCCGCCCACCCGGACGACGAAGACGGCACGACGCTCACCGTGTTGCGACGTCGAGATGGCGTGCACACCGTCAGCCTGTTTTCCACTTTCGGCGAAGGTGGACAGAACGCAGTTGGCCCTG
>JBKPNP010000388.1:0-7581 GCA_046732775.1 Acidobacteriota bacterium | reverse complement strand
CCAACTTCCCAACGGTCAACCCGATTCAGGCAGCGATGGGAGGCGGCTCGACCGACGCATTCCTGACGAAGTTCAACGCCGCGGGCTCGGCCATCCTCTACTCGACCTACCTCGGCGGCAGCGACAACGACACCGGTTTCGGCGTCGCCGCCGACTCGTCGGGCAACGCCTACGTTGTGGGCGAGACTGCGTCGTCGAACTTCCCCACGGCCAACGCCGTCCAAGCCGCCTTCGCCGGCGGAGGGCGCGACGCCTTCGTGGCAAAGGTGAACGCTGCCGGGTCGGCTTTCGTCTACTCGACCTACCTCGGCGGCAGCACCGACATCGACGTGGCGGAGTCCGTCGCGGTCGATTCCGCCGGCCTGGCCTACGTCGTCGGCACCACCAGCTCGACGAACTTCCCCACGGCCAACGCCTTCCAGGGGACGAATGGCGGCACGACCGTCACGCAGGACGCCTTCCTGACCAAGTTCAACGCGGCGGGCTCGGCCCTGGTCTACTCGACCTACTTCGGTGGCTCGGGCGGCGAGATCGCCTTCGGGGTCGCTGTGGACTCGTCGGGTAATCCCTACATCGCGGGGACCACCTCGTCGCTCAACACGCTCCCAACGGCCAACGCGGTCCAGTGTGCGAGGAGTGGGAGTCAGGACGTTTTCGTCGCGAAGTTCAACGCCGCCGCAGCGGCGCTCATTTACTCGACCTATCTCGGCGGCAACGCCATAGACAGCGGCCGGATGGTGGCGATCGATTCCGCCGGGAACGCCTACGTCACTGGCACAACCTTCTCGACCGACTTCCCGACCGTTAATCCCATCCAGAGCACCTTCGCCGGCGGCTCGGGCTTGGCGGGCGACGCCTTTGTGTTCAAGCTGAGCGACGCCACGGCGGGCCCGGCATCGGCGCTGGCGTTTACTCAGACCGCGCCTTCAGTACAAGAGGATGTGACGTCTCTGACACTGACTGTCCAGCGTACAGGTGATACCTCGGGCGCGGTCACGGTCGACTACGCAACTGCTAACGGGACCGCCTCGGAACGCTCGGACTACACAACCGCGGTCGGCACGCTCCGCTTCGCCGCGGGCGAGACGGCCAAGACCATCGACATACTCGTCAACGAGGACTCATTCGTCGAAGGGAACGAGACGTTCACCGTCGCGCTCTCGAACCCGACCGGCGGCGCCACGCTCTCATGTCTGACGGCAGTCGCCACAGTCCAGATCACTGACGACGGGACCGAGCCCACGACGAACGTGATAGACGACCCGACCATCTTCACCGGGCAGCACTACCACGACTTTCTCAACCGCCAGGCCGACACGGCCGGGCTTAACTTCTGGGCCAACCAGATCATCGCCTGCGGCGGCGATGCCGCTTGTGTTGACCGCAGGCGGGCGGCCGTCTCGCAGGCGTTCTTCCTGTCGATAGAGTTTCAGGCGACAGGCTCCTTCATCTTCCGCATCTACAAGGGGTCGTTCACCGACTCGCCGGCGCGGCCGCGCGGGATGCCCCGTTACCGCGAGTTCCTCCGTGACCAGCAGGAGGTCGGCCGAGGCGTCGTCGTGGGCCAGGGCAGCTGGGAGGCGCAACTCAACGCGAACCAGCAGGAGTTCGCGCGCCGTTGGGTGCAGCGGCCGGATTTCCTGGCCGAGTTCCCCTTGAACATGTCGGGCTTCGACTACGTTAACAAGCTCGCCACGAATCTGGGCGTCACCCTAACGCAGGCAGAGTCAGACGGCGCCATGGAGAGCTACACGCAGACCGTCGAGGGGCGCGCCACGACGCTGCGCAACGTCGTCGAACTGTTCAAGGTCTACAACCGGCAGTTCAATGCGGCCTTCGTGCTCTCGCAGTACATCGGGTACCTGCGCCGCAACCCCAACGACGCGCCCGAGCCAGGGCTCGACTACGCGGGCTTCGACTTCTGGCTGGCGAAGATGGACAGCGTGAGCTTGCCGGGCGAGAACCTGCGCGACCCTGAGACGGCCCAGCGCCGGGCGCAGCGCGCAGAGATGGTGCGCGCCTTCATCCTCTCGAGTGAGTATCGGCAGAGATTCGGACCCTAACAAACGTTCGGAGGCGCAGGTAGTGTCCTAATTGATACTCCAAATTAGGACACTACCGAGGCGCACGGCTTGCCGTGCGCCTCCTTGAACAGCTTTTAGTTTCATTCAGCGGGCCGAAAGCGGTTGCGCATTGAAACCGAAAGCCTGTGGATTTTCGCCAATGATCGCGGCGGCAAAAAACAGCGGCACGTAATAGACGCTCTCGTTTTGAAACGTGGCGTCGAGCCGGGTCCGGTCCGCATTCAACGCGCAGACGCTGCAATCGCGATTGCTGTCGTTCACTACCAGCTTTAGATCGGCGGCTGTTTTCTGAGCGCCGCGATTGTATGAGAGCAGCGCCAACAACTCCTTCATCGGATCGCTGCTGAACGTTGTCATGCTGTCGGCGATGTAGCGCGCCGCCGCGTCCGCCGCTTTATTTACGTCTAACAATTCCTCCGGAGTCAGGCCGTAGCGTTCTCCCGTTTTCGGCAGAAACTGAAACATCCCGATCGCACCGACCGCATTCGGCGAGCTGAGGTTTACGTATTCCGATTCGATCCACGGAATATATAAGCCAATCAGCGGCGACACATTGCGCGACTTAAAGGCGGCGATTAGCGCGGGCGCCTGCGCCTGACCGCGCTCGATCACCACCCGCAGATCCGTTTTGTTCGTCTCGCGATCGGCTCCGATGCGCCGCGTGTATTGGTTCAGCGACTGCTGTATGTCTTCGATGAACGCCGGAGTGAATTCGTATTTGCGTCCGGACAGTTCGCGCGCGATGCGTTGCGCCTGTGAGGCCACGAACTGCGACCGCTCCGCACGTGACATTTGATGGTAGGTCCTGCCTGCCGGCGTGGACTGCGTCTGTGCGCTGGCCGTGATGGCAATCGCCAGAGCGAGTACCGCGAAAAATGTATGCTTCAGTTTCATTTCTTCGTCCTCTCTTAGTCAAAAATAGCATGTTGTCAAAACAACCGTGTCCATTGAGATAAGCGAGAAAGCACGTCTTGAGTGTTCATCGGCTGAGTCGCTAGCGAGAAATTGCGACAAAAGTGTTCATGAGCAACTCACAAAAAATTAGTTAGGCTTTCTGTTTTGTGGTTGAGAAAAAGTCAGCGCATCAGGTGATAGAATCGCGCGAATGATGACGCGTGTGGACGAGCAGGCAGGTGATCTAACCGGTTTGCTGCTCGAGTGGGCTGAAGGCGACAAGGCCGCACTCGACCGGTTGACGCCACTCGTGTACGACGAAATTCGACGCATCGCACATCGTTATGTGCAGCGTGAGCGTGAAGGACACACCTTGCAAACGACCGCGCTCGTGCATGAAGCGTATGTGCGGCTGGCCGGCGCGCAAAATGTTGCCTGGCAAAATCGCAGCCATTTTTTTGCGGTGACAGCGCAGGTGATGCGCCGCATTTTGATCGACCACGCGCGCCGCCGCCAGTACGTCAAACATGGAGGCGACGCGCAACGCGTGTCTTTTGATTCGGTTGCGCAACAAGGTGCGCTGATGTCGCAGCCGCGAGCCGCGGAACTGTTGGCGCTCGACGAAGCGTTGGCAGAGTTGGAAAAACTGGATGCGCGAAAAAGCCGCGTCGTGGAACTGCGATATTTCGGCGGCTTGAGTATTGAAGAGACTGCGGAGGCGCTGGAAGTTTCCGCCATGACGGTGCGTCGCGATTGGCGCGCGGCGAAAGCGTGGCTGTTTAGAAGGATGAATGATGAACTATGAATTATGAATGATGAATTTCCGCCCATTCATCGTTCATCCTTCATAGTTCAGCCTTTCCTCGTTATGACCCCTGAGCAGTGGCAAAGAGTTGAGTCCGTTTTGCAGCAGGCGCTTGATCAGGCGCCGGGAGATCGCGCTTCGTTTGTCAACGACGTCTGCGGCGACGATGAACAGTTATTGGCCGAAGCGAACACTCTAATCAAGGCCTACGAGCAAGCCGGCGATTTCATCGAGCAGCCCGCCATCACACAAGACGCACACGTGCTTATCGGCGATGAAGTAGAAGCGAAACTTGGATCCACGATCGGTCCCTACAAAATTCTCGAACGTCTCGGAGCGGGAGGCATGGGTGAAGTTTACCTTGCCGAAGATGAGCGCCTGGCGCGGCTGGTGGCGCTAAAAATTCTGCCGGCTTATTTCGCGTCCGATGTCGAGAGGCTGCGGCGTTTTCAGAGGGAAGCACGCGCCGCCTCCGCCCTGAACCATCCCAACATCCTTACGATTCATGAAGTCGGCGACATTGACGGTGTGTATTTCATCGCCACTGAATTCATCGATGGCGCGACTATTCGTGAGTTGATCGTGCGCGATGAGCTCGCGCCTGACGACATTCTCGACATCGCTGAACAAGTTTCCTCTGCACTCGCTGCCGCGCACGCTGCCGGCATCGTGCATCGCGATATCAAACCTGAAAACATTATGCGGCGCCGCGACGGCCTCGTGAAAATCCTCGACTTCGGCATCGCGAAATTGCTAGAGCGTGAAACGCCTGAAGGACGTGGCGGCTCGAATACCGCGACCGAAGTGGGCCTCGTGATGGGTACGGTCAACTACATGTCGCCCGAGCAGGCGCGTGGTCTTGCCGTTGACGAGCGCACAGACATCTGGAGTTTAGGTGTCGTTATTTATGAAATGCTCGCGCGCCGTTTGCCGTTCGCCGGCGACACGCGAATGGATACGATCGTCGCAATTCTTGATCGCGCGCCGGCGCCGTTTCCCAGGGTCAACGCGGTTTCAACGCTGCTCGATCCAATCGTGCAACGCTGTCTGCAAAAGTCCGCGCCGGATCGTTACGCGTCCGCAAACGAATTGCTTGCTGGGTTGAAACAAGCCAAACCAGGCGCCGCGATTAATCAGGCAGACAAGCCACTTGCACCTCGCCGCCAACTCTTTTCGCGATCGTTAGCCATCCTCTCGGTTGCGTTTGTTTTGCTAATCGCGGCAACGACAATCACGCTCTATCGTCGTTCAAAAGTCAGGACGAGTTCACCAACGGCTGCTGAAAGCCAACAGCTTTACGCGCAGATGTCGGACACAGAACGGCTCGCTTTTATTAAAGTGCAGGAGCAACGCATCTCGGCGCTGATGGGCGATCGTCCGGCGCAGTTAAAGCCGGAAGAATTGCAGGTGATAAAACGATTCGTTGATATGTATGTCTCGCGCAGTGAAGCGACAGACGATCGCACAAGTTTAGCGGACAGGTACGCCCGCGCTCCGCCCTACATACCACTGATCGCGCGGTCATTCGCGGCGCGGCGGGTGCCGGTAATCATTGGAATTTATCTGCCGATGATCGAGTCGGCGTACCGGCCATGTTATGAAAACAGTGCGGGCTCGAAAGGCCTGTATCAGTTCCTGCCGCAGACTGCGAAAAACTACGGCGTCTCACGCGATGAAATGTGTGACGCGGAGAAGATGACGCCGGCAGCCGCGCATTACCTCGCGGACCACATGGCCGAACTTGGCGACGATGCCGAAAGCATGAGTCTAGTGCTGCTGAGTTATACGACCGGAGCGACGTTTGTCCGGACCGCGCTGCGTGAACTACGAGACTCCGACGACTATCAAAGGAATTTTTGGACGCTATACGCTCACCGCGATAAATTAGGCAATGGCTTCAAAGACGAAGGCGCGTGGTATGTACCAAACTTTTTCGCGGCGGCAATTATCGGCGAGAACCCGGAGACTTTCGGCTTGAAGACGCCGCCGTTGTCGACGTTCGCCAGGCAGGAAGCAGTGAGCAGTAAGCAGTGAGCAGTGAGCAGTGAGCCGTGAGCAGTGAGCAGTAAGCAAGTGAGCAGTGAGCAGTGGCCATTGAGTAGAAAGGATTCAGCTGTTGCTGGGAGCGCAGATATCTTGTCTGCCCTCAAGGTGCCTGGCCACGCAAGCAGCAAGCAAGATGCCTGCGCTCCCCCAGCGGCAACTCCGTGCTTTCTGCTCACTGGCCACTGCCCACTGCCCACTGCTTTTCAATGCTTCACGAAAATATCGTCGACCGGCGATTTAACGGCGGGCGCCGGGTCGGGAGCGGCGGCGGGTGCGGGTCGCATCGAACTCATCGCCTGCTCTGCAGACAATATTCCCGACACACGCATCTTGAACTCATCTACGTTAGTCGCGTTGTGCAGCGCTTCCTCCATCGTAATCATTCCGGACTGCAATAGGTGGAATAGCGACTGATCAAAAGTCTGCATCGCATACTGCGACGAACCGGCAGCAATCGCCTCGCGAATCAAACTGGTCTTTTCTTCGTTCACAATGTAATCACGAATCAGCGCGGTCGAGACCATAACTTCCACCGCCGGCACCCGTCCCGCACCCTTGGCGGCGCGCACCAGTCTCATCGAGACCACCGCTTTCAAAATTCCCGCCAGCTGAATGCGCACAGACTTCTGTTGGTGCGAGGGAAACGACGAAACAATGCGCATCACGGTTTCGGTTGCGTCGAGTGTATGCAGCGTCGAGAGCACGAGATGCCCGGTCTCGGCAGCGGTCAACGCCGTTTCGATCGTTTCGTAGTCGCGCATTTCTCCGACCAGAATGACGTCCGGGTCCTGACGCAAGGCGCCGCGTAGCGCTTCCGCGAACGATCGGGTGTCCACGTCGATTTCGCGCTGCGTCACGAACGACAACTTATCGCGGTGCAGAAACTCGATTGGATCTTCAATAGTTACGATGTGGCCGCTGCGTTGCGCGTTGATACGATCGATCATCGCTGCCAGCGTCGTGGATTTTCCCGAGCCGGTCGCGCCCGTTACCAGAATCAGACCGCGACGTTCTTCAGTGATGCGATCGATTACCGGCGGCAGACCTAGTTCCGCCGAACTGCGCGTGCGATCCGGAATTACGCGTAGCACCACGCTGACCGTTCCGCGTTGCTGAAAGATGTTCGCGCGAAATCTTCCCAGTCCTTTGACGCCATAACCGATATCCACTTCTGACACTTCCTTGAAACGCTGCTTTTGTCGATTTGTCATGATGGCAAAAGCCATGTCGAGAGTGTCTTCCTGTTTCAGGCGCGGCGCATCCGCGATTGGGTGGAGTTCACCGGCGATGCGCATGACTGGAAACGCGCCAACTTTGAGATGGAGATCGGATGCCTTGTGAGAAGCGGCAACGCGCAGCAGATCGTCAATTTTTACGGACATAGGGCAAACGGCCTTTCGAACCTGGAAGTGCGGATCAGGATTTATTGATTTGTGTGCGGAAGGTGCGCTTGAACTTGCGGGGCGCGTCGCGTTGGCTGTGGGCCGTATGGACGCAGGTTGAATATAGCGTTTCACGCTGAACAGCGTCAACGCTCTCATTTCTTAACAGTTAACTTTTATCAGTTTTCTATCCTTTCCGAACACTGCGCGACGAGGCAAATGCACCGTGCGACATCGCATACCAGTTGTCTTGTAAGTCCTTATATTTCTGCAATAAACATAAAACACAAATTTCGTTTTTAGGGTTGACGCATTGACTGAGACGAGGTAATCTCCGCGCCGTTCCACCGCTCCAGTTTCCGCTACACAC
>JBKPNP010000387.1:0-2090 GCA_046732775.1 Acidobacteriota bacterium | reverse complement strand
GTGGCGCACCAGCTTCAACGCTGACGATGCGATCGTCGGCCGGCAGATTCCTTTGAATGGAATGGGCTTCACGGTTGTTGGTGTCACTCCAAAGAATTTCATCGGCACTGAAGTTGGTCTGAACCGTGAGCTATGGGTGCCCCTGTCGATGTATCCGGTATTGAACCCGCCCGAGGCCAGCCGCGCTGCCGATCCGATCGCGAGCAGATTTACTGATCGCAACCACCGATCGCTCGCTGTTTTCGGCAGACTGAAACCTGGCGTCGCGCCCGCGCAAGCGAACAGCGAACTAACTACCGTCGCGCAACGCATCAGCGAAACGTACCGCGGCCGCGTTAACGCCGAGCTGATTCGCAGCGTGCAGCTCTTGCCAATGAAGGGCGGCATGGATCCGCGTGACCAGCAGGAAGCGGCGCCGATCGCCGGCATCGTGATGGCCGTGGTCGCGCTCGTGCTGCTCATCGCCGCGGCCAACATTGCCAGCCTGCTGCTGGCGCGCGCTGCGGTGAGACGGCGCGAAACCGCTATCCGCCGGGCGCTGGGCGCAAGTCGCCCGCGTCTGATTCGACAGTGGCTGACTGAAAGTATTCTGCTCGGAGTGGGCGGCGGCGCGCTTGGCTTGGCGCTCGCCCTCTGGGCCAATCAACTCTTAGTTTCCTACCTTCAGGGAACCCCGCTGGCTTCGTTGGAACTGGGTTTAGATTACCGCGTCCTCGCTTTTACCTTCGCAGTTTCCGTAGCCACCGGCGTCATCTTCGGCCTCGCGCCGGCGCTGCAGGCATCGGCGGTTGACATCGTGAATTCGCTGAAGAGCGATGTGTTCCTGCAGGGCTCCGGAACACGACGCGCGCGGTTGCGGGGAATTTTTGTGACGGCGCAAGTGACGCTCTCGGTCGTGTTGCTGATCGGCGCCGGCCTGTTTATTCGTTCCCTACAAAACGCGAACACGATTGACCCAGGCTTCCGGGTGGAGCGCGCGCTGACCGTTCCCATCAACCTCGGACTTTTACGCTACAACGAAACCGACGGACAAACGTTTTACCGTAACTTACTCGCGCGCGTTCAGGCGCAACCCGGCATCGAGCAAGCGAGCCTTGTCCGGTTTGCGCAACTGGGCTTTTCGTTTGCACAGCTCCAGGCCCGAGCGGAGGGCCAGGCAAACGGAGACGATTTTGAGGGAATCAGCACAGGGTTCAACGTCGTCGGACCAAACTACTTCAAGACGATGGAGACTCCGTTGCTGCGGGGTCGCGATTTCAACGAGAACGATCGCAACGGAACGCCCGGCGTGGTTGTGGTTAACGCAACCCTCGCGGCCAAACTCTGGCCGGGCGCCGACGCCCTGGGCAAACGTCTAAGCGTAAGCGGGCCCAAGGGTCCGTTTCTCGAAGTCGTCGGCATTGCGCGCGACGGCAAGTATCGCTCGCTCGGGGAAACGCCGCACTCGTACGTCTACCAACCCGTCCTTCAGTCTTACGATCCGAAAATGACGCTCGTCGTGCGCACGACGGGTGACCCCCGCGCACTGGCGCCGGCTATTCGCGAATCTATCCGTGCGTTGGAACCAAACCTTCCTGTCGCTGACATCAGCACGCTCGCTGATCAAGTGAACCTGTCGCTCTTCCCATCTCGCGTGGCCGCCTGGGTGCTCGGCGGATTCGGAGCTTTGGCCCTCCTGCTGGCGGCGATCGGACTGTATGGCGTGGTCTCGTATTCGGTCGCGCAGCGCACTCGAGAAATTGGCGTGCGCGTAGCGCTGGGCGCAAAGGAAAAAGACGTTTTGCGGCTCGTGCTAGGGGAAGGGTTGTTTGTGATTGCAATTGGCCTGGCGGTCGGTTTAGGGCTGGCGTTCGCCGCGACGCGTGTGATTGCGGAGTTCTTGTACGGAATTGGCGCAACTGATCCGTTGACGTTCATTGGCGTGCCGGTGTTGCTCGGTGGGGTGGCGCTAGTCGCGTCGTACGTGCCGGCGCGGCGCGCGACGAAAGTGGATCCGTTAGTCGCACTCAGATACGAGTAATACCCAGAGCGCAATTTGGAGGAAGGTTCATGAGTTCTTTCTGGCAAGACTTGCGTTACGGATTGCAGAT
>JBKPNP010000386.1:0-2644 GCA_046732775.1 Acidobacteriota bacterium | reverse complement strand
AGACGATTGAACTCTTTGGCGCCGTCATCGGTTTCTTCATCGGCGTTGCACAGGCAATCTATTTTTGGCTGACGTACGTCCCTTAAGAACGGAGTAAACGGGATAAACGGGGAAAAGGGTAAGCCGCAATCGCTTAAGCTTTTTGTTTCTTTCTGGTTTCCATCTCCCTCTGGGAGCAGTGGGAGAGCGAGATAAGCCAAACGGATTAACGCTTTCCCTCTTCCCCTTATCCCCTATGCCCCCGCCTTTCTTTCCGCCAAATACCAAATGTTTCCCCAACTGTCTTTCACCCAGGCGGTGCGTTCGCCATAAGCCTGGTCTGTCGGTGGTTGCAGCGAGATGGCGCCGGCTGCGACTGCGCGGTCGTAAGTCTCTTCCAACTTCTCCACATACGTGTACAGCGCGGGCGGCATTGGCTGCGCCAATTCGCCATGTGCTTCACCCATTTCAATCATCGACTCGCCGATGCGCACCATCGCGTGATGGATCATTCCTTCCGGCGACTGCTCGCGCGAAATCTCTTCAGCGCCAAACGCCGACTTCATGAAATCGATCAAGCCGGCCGCCCCGATCGGATGCAGAAACGGTGTTACTGACCGCAGTCCTTCGGGGATGTACGATTGAGCTTGATGTGTCGCAATCCACCAAACATTCCCGGTCGGATCTTTAACGCCCGCTTCACGGTCACCGTAGAACTGATCGACCGGCTCTTCCAATGAAGTTGCTCCGGCCTCGAGCGCGCGTTGATAAACCTCGTCAGCGTTCGGCACGTAAAGATGTAACGCGGTGGGAATTTCTTCGACCGTGTCGTAACCGCCAATCATCAGCTTGGAATTACCCACCATCACCTCAGCGTGCAGACCTCCCGCAGAACCAGTGGCGCGGAATATCTCGACGCCGCCAAACACGCTCTTCACAAAATCAACTAGCTGCTCGGCGCGTCGCACCGTCAGATACGGAACGATGGTGTTCCTGGCCGACTCTTCGCTGCTGGTTCCTGTAGTCGTCATGGTGCTGGCGCTCCTTATTAGTTGCTCTCTAAGTTTTAGTTTGAAATCTTTTCGCGGTAATAGGCGCAGTTCAGTAGCGAGCGACCCAAGCTCTGTGAGTTCCGGATGGCTCGTGGAACTTCCGGCCACCTCGCGACGGGCGAAGATAGCGTCGATAGCGTCGTCTAAATTTTCGCTCAATAACTCTTCAGACATCTTATTCACTCAAACGCGCGCGTAATGTCTTAAGCGCGCGAAACTGCAATTGTTTTACTGCCCCTTCGCTCCGGCTTAACTCCTTAGCGATCTCCCGAATGCTTTTCTCTTCCGCGAAACGCGAACGCACCACGTGCTGTTGGTCCCACGGCAGCTGTTCGACGAAGCGATAAATCCGCACCACCGCTTCCACCTTTTCCAGTTCAACGTCAAATCCGGAACTCAGGCCACGCTCAGGTGCGTCACTTAACGACTCGCGTGCGAGGCGATGAGCACGATCGGCAATTGAATTAGCAGCAATGCGAAACAGCCAGGCTGCGAAGGGTGCGCCTCGCCACTTAAAACTTTTCAGGTTTGCGAGTGCCTGCTGAAAAACATGCGAGGTCAGCTCTTCGACAGAGGAACGTTCTCCTACACGCCGCGCTATGTAGGCGTAAACGCGTTCGAAGTGAAGCTCATACAGTTCGGCAAAACGGCTGGGGTCATCCTGTGCCGCTTCGATCAGAGCTTTCTCGTCGTATTGAGTTTCGGGCCCGCTCAAAGTGCTCCTCGCTCAGGTCGCGTGAAGTTAGCGCCCACGGTGCTCGGGTACACCTATATAAACTGTTTAGCGGGAAAAAGGTTACGGAAAGAAACACCGGCGAAACGGAGCAAAGGCTAAAAGCGGAAAGGTTAAGGAGTAACGGGGAAGGGCGAGTCCGGTTTCCCTCTTACCCGTTACCCATTCCCTCTGGTTATTCCCCCGGTGTGGTCTGCTCGGCGTTTTGCGCGGCCTTCGGGTCGAATGGCGCGGCGAGATATTTCTTCGCCACTGCGACCGCGTTGTCGTAGTTAATTCCGGACTGCACGGCTTTGTTATATTCCGCGACTGCCCGGTTGCGTTCACCCTTTGCGTCGTAGGCGTTGCCCTTCTTGATATGGGCCCACACTTCAATCCACGAAGGCTTCAAAGTACCGGCGAGGGAAGCGTCAAGATTGTCGAGCGCCGGCTGCCAGTTGCGTTGCTCGAGATATAGCAGCCCGAGATTGTAGTAGACCCACGAATTTGAACGGTCCAGCTTCAATGCCGCCTCGAATTGTTGTTGAGCTTCGGCGTAAAGGCCTTCCTTCATTTGCTCAATACCGCGACGCGCAATAATTGAGACGCGCAAATCGTCGGACATGCGCAGAATTCGATAATTAGGATCGACTACGACTTCGATCGGCTGTCCGTTTGATTCGAAGTCGAAATCCTCACTCTTGCCTTCAACGCGAATCGTCGTAGTTTGATTGTCGCCTTCACTTCGCAACATCAGCTGCACGGGCAGGCGCAGTGCATCCAGCGACTGTTTGACAGTTCCGCGCGTGCGAAACTTACCGGAACGCGTGCGAATGATTTGGTAGTCAACCGAAAACTCAGGCACCCCCGTTCCTTCGATCCACTGCGCAAAGAAGTAGCG
>JBKPNP010000385.1:0-1255 GCA_046732775.1 Acidobacteriota bacterium | reverse complement strand
AGCGCACGCCTGGCTCGGCCTGGGCCAGATGCCCGTCGCCCCGCTGCTTATGTTTATGATCCGGCAGGCTTCGTACTCTTACGGCATGCACGGAATATCTTTGTGGCTGCTGGCGATGGACGTCGAGCGGTTTCGTTTGCTGATATTGTTCAACGGCATTGCCTACCTGCTGGCTGCGCCCGTGTTTTTCCTGATCGATTACACGGCCGGCGTGCCCTTCTGGTGGACGCTCAGCGATACCGCGTCTTGTCTGTTCTTCGGGGCGGGCGTGCTCTGGTTGGTGCGCGGCATACGATAGCCGCTTAGTGAATTGCCTGTTCGCTGCAAAATGCCTGTGAATCCAGCCACGACTGAACTGCTTTTTTCTTACGGCACACTGCAGCTCGAACGCGTGCAATTGGCGACGTTTGGCCGACGGCTTGTCGGCGCGACAGACGCGTTACCCCGTTTTGCATTGGTACCGCTCACGATTCATGATGCAAATGTGATCGAGATAAGCGGCAAGTCGGAGCACACAATCGCAAAAGTCACGGGTCGCGAAAGCGATCTCGTTCCGGGAACAGTATTCGAACTGACGTCCGAAGACATGGCGAACGCAGACAAGTATGAAGTTGCTGATTGCAGCAGGATAAGGGTGACACTCAACTCGGGAAGAGAGGTCTGGGCATACGTTGACTCGCATTCGCTATCATAAGAGTTATGACGGAATACACTGATCTGCTGAATACACTCGACGAGGTTATTGCACGTGTCCCTGACGGCCGGTTCGTCTGGTGCGTGGCTGCGGATGGCTTCGAGACTACGATTTCGCAGCGGCGCGGGCTGATTCTCGGTGGCGCGTGGTCGCCGCATTTCCTGCGCGATGCAGCAGATTTGTGGTGGGACGTTCCCTGGACCATGCGTCTCTGGGCGCCGCGCATCGTTACGATCACTAAGGCTGACATGCCGGTGGGCGATTGGTTGCCGTTGATGGAGGCAGTGGCGAAAGCAGGCGAGTCGTTGTTGATGGTGACGAGAGACGTTTCAACCGAGGTGCTGCAGACGGTCGTGGTGAACGCACTGAAGAAGACGTTGTCCGGTTGCGTTGTTCGTGCTGCCGAGAGCATTTCCGGTTATGGAATGCCTGCCTCGGGCGTGCCCTGGGAATTTGTCGATGTACCGCCGAAGACGAACGAACGTTTGCCGCAAGCTGCTGAAGCGTGGGTGAGGCGATCAGCGACGGTGTTGTTTCCCAAGATCGAAAGCGAGTGGCAAT
>JBKPNP010000384.1:0-3414 GCA_046732775.1 Acidobacteriota bacterium | reverse complement strand
CGAGCCGGATGGAGGCGAACAAACGGGCATTCCTTGAGGCCTGGACGCAAAGGGCTGCTTTCCGCGCAGGTTACGACAGTCTCTCCAATGCTGAGTTTGTCGCAGCGTTAGTTTCCAATGCAGCCGGGTTCAATGGTGACCGGGATTCGTTGGTAGCCGGGCTGAATGACGGGACTCACTCGCGTGCCGCAGTGCTGCGTCAGATCGTCGAGAACGATGGCTTCACGCGTGCGAAGTTAAACGGCATGTTCGTGATGATGGAATACTTTGGCTATCTGCGGCGTGACCCTGATGCTGCGGGCTACCAGTACTGGCTCGATAAGCTGAACCAGTTTGACGGCAACTTTGAGCAGGCCGAGATGGTTCGGTCGTTTCTTGTTTCAGCTGAGTACCGGGCGCGCTTTCCAAGGTGACCTTGTGTCCGACTTCCATGTCCGACAAACTTTAGTTTGTCGCGCTCGAAGCTGACGACGACAAGCGGAAAACGGCAAGCTGAAGCTTGTCGGACATTAAACAATATGAAACGACTCTACAGCGTGGCTCAGGTCCGCCGAACAACTGCGGTCTTACTCGCGATTGCACTTCTCAATCTCACTGTAACCGTCGTGTTCGCCGCACCGGCTTCCCCGGCGCGGGCAATGCTGAGAGCGAGCGGAGAGGTGACGGTCAGCGATCTTCCTGCCTTATCTGGTCTCACGATTTTTTCCGGGAGCCGGATCGTTACCGCAGCTAAATCGGCCGCGATTGTAGAACTGGGCGGCAACAATCGCCTGATCCTGTCTGAGCAAACCGAGTTGGCGCTCGATTTCTCTGCCGAGAGTGTTTCGGGCTCCCTCACGGAAGGTAGCGTTCAGGCGTTCCTGTCGACGGCCAAACCCTTAACTTTGCATACGCCCGCGGGGGTCGTAGTAACGGATGCGAACGACGTCGCCGCGCTCAGCGTTCAGGTTAACGATGCTGCGACCGTGATAACGGTCGAACGCGGACGCGCGCAGTTGCGGAGTGAGAAGCAGATCCGCACCCTGCTGCCCGGTGAGACGTTCACGGCTGCGGGCAATTGTCCGGCGTTGCCGACTCCCGGAAACCACCTGAGTTCGAAGGCCAAAGTCGGGTTGGTCGCTGGAATCGGAGCCGGGTTAGCCATCCTGCTGTTCGCCATCACTGGTAACGACGATGAGGACACCGAGGAGTTCGGGGGCTGCGTGATTATCCTGAGCCCCACCTCTGAGCCGCAACAGTGCCACTAAACCTTGTAACGCAAACTGTTAGTTTGCGTTCGCGTTGAATCCCAGCCAACAATCGCAAACTAACAGTTTGCGTTACGAAAACAGGACAGCCGCTCCTCAGGCATGCTCGCTGGACACCCTCCCGAGTGCGTGTTAACTTACTTCGACACTTAATCTTAGCGGTTCCCGTTGTTCAACGGTTTCTGCTGTTCTGGAGGACCATTTTACGCAGTGCCATTAGCCAAAGAAACGAAAGTACAGATTCTTAACGATTTTCGCAGCCACGAAACTGATACGGGCTCACCACAAGTTCAAGTAGCTTTACTCAGCAAGCGCATCAACGAGCTGACTGAACATTTCAAGATACACAAGAAGGACAATCACTCGCGGCGAGGCCTGCTGAAAATGGTCTCACAGCGCCGCAGTTTGCTCGATTATTTAAAGCGAACGGATATTGAGCGTTACCACGAGGTGGTTACTCGACTCGGTCTTCGTAAGTAAAAGACCTGGCAACAGAGACTTCGAATCTTAGATTTCAAAGCCCACGTCTATCGAAGGGCTTGCCCAAGGTGCCGAACGTGACGGCGATAATTCCCAAGCAAGCAGACGTGTTCGGCCTGAGCGTAACGCACAAAAGGCGGCAGAGCTTCACGGTTATGAGGCTCTGCCGCCTTTGTAGTTAATGCGGGGGTCACCTTTCGCGCTTCACGTGGCGCCACCTTCCCGGGTAAACGGGGAACGAATTTTATTACTAAAGCGAGGCGTACGAGACGCTCGCGAGCCTGAATCACTCAGGTAATTGTCCGAAGGAGACAAACAAGATGACAGTTAAGAAATACCTCAAAGAGTCAATCAAACTAGGCGATAAGGATTTGACGGTCGAGACCGGCCGAGTCGCCAAACAAGCAGATGGTTCCGTCGTTATCCAATACGGCGACACAATGTTGTTGGTAGCCGCCGTGGGCGCGCCGAACATTCGGGAAGGAATCGATTTCTTTCCGCTGACAGTCGAGTATCGCGAAGCGAACTACGCCGCGGGCCGCATTCCGGGAAATTACTTCCGCCGCGAAGGTCGTCCCACTGAAAAAGAAACGCTCACCAGCCGTCTTATCGACCGCCCGTGCCGGCCATTGTTTGCCGAAGGTTATCGCAACGAAACTCAGGTGATCGCCAGCGTGATTTCCGCTGACCCCGATAACAACCCGGACGTGATCGCAATCACCGGTGCTTCATGCGCCCTTTATCTTTCCGACATTCCCTTCATGAATCCGATTGGCGGCGTTCGCATCGGCCTGATTGATGGCCGTTACATCGTGAACCCCAGCTACGACGAAACGCGCGAGTCGCGTCTGAACCTGATTGTGGCGGGCACGGAAGAAGCCATCGTCATGGTTGAAGCCGGTGCGTCTGAAGTCTCAGAAGAGATCATGGTCGAAGCGTTGATGCTGGCGCACAAGGAAATCAATCGTCTCTGCCGCTGGCAGAAAGAGCTGTACAAGGCACTCGACATTCAAAAGCGGCCCGTGGTTGCGCCGGAATT
The DNA here is from genome assembly GCA_046732775.1 of Acidobacteriota bacterium. GTDB lineage: Bacteria > Acidobacteriota > Blastocatellia > Pyrinomonadales > Pyrinomonadaceae > PSRF01. Next base: position 648 of record JBKPNP010000384.1, on the reverse strand, counting down.
GAATGAGGAGATGCTGGGTGAGATTCAGCGAAACTACGCGGATCGGTTGCGCGCTTCCATGGATACAACCAACCAGGAAAAGCGTGACAGTTACGCCGCAGTCGACGCCTTGAAAAAGGAAGTTGTAGAGAGTTATCCGGAAGACCAGGCTGACAAACGTCTGATGGCGAAGAAGGTTTTTGACAACCTTAAAGAAACCATTTTCCGCGACGACATTCTCAACAGTCGGCGCCGGCCTGATGGTCGCCGGTTTTCAGAAATCCGTCCGATAAGCTGCGAAATTGGCTGGCTCCCACGCGTTCACGGTTCAGCGCTTTTCACGCGCGGCGAGACGCAGGCGCTGGTTACAACCACGCTCGGCACCAAGGAAGACGAGCAGTACATGGACGACATCGAGAAGGGCGAAGTTAAGCGTCGGTTTCTGCTTCACTACAACTTCCCGCATTACTCAGTTGGCGAAGTAGGACGTTTTGGATCTTCCAGTCGTCGCGAGATTGGCCACGGCGCTTTGGCGCGGCGTGCTATCGAGCCGGTACTGCCCGATGAGTCAGTTTTCCCTTACACGCTTCGCATCGTGTCAGACATCACGGAGTCGAATGGTTCATCATCGATGGCCAGCGTTTGCGGCGGCATTCTGTCGCTGATGGA
>JBKPNP010000383.1:0-2111 GCA_046732775.1 Acidobacteriota bacterium | reverse complement strand
GTAAACCCCGCGCTCTCAAACAGCGCGCGGTATTCTGCGGCGCTCAAGAGTTGCACCGGCACTTTCAACTGCTTGACCCATTGGTGCGACGGCTCATTTTCCTGATACAGGTCGACAACGGAAACAAATTGGCCGCCCGGTCGCAGCACGCGTTTGATTTCGCGCAGCGCCGATAACATGTCGCGGTAGTAGTAGAGACTCTCCATTGAAAACGCATCTCTAAACTCGCCATCGGCGAACGGCAACTGCTCGGCGCCGGCAACTTGAAACGTGACGTTAGCTGCGGGCGTCGATTGTTGCGCGAGCCTAATCATCTCGTCGGAAATGTCTATGCCGACCGCCGATCCGTTAGTCGCCTGGGCAGCCAGCAAACGCGTAGCCCAACCGGAGCCGCAACCGACGTCGAGCACGCGCGCGTTCGTCGAAATTTTCATTAAGGCGATTGCCTGTTCACCCGCCGGCCGATGACCTCGCTCCATACCTTCGCCACGGCCGGCCTTGGCCCAGTCGTTGAACTCGGTTCGCAGAAGTTCGTCAGCGGCGTGCTGTGTAGTCATGATTCGATAAGAACTAAGAACTGGGCGACAGCTCGCCCAGAAGACAAAGCGGTGACAGGTCACCGCACTCCAAAAGTCGGGAAGGCTAGGGCCTGATTCGATAGAGCATGCGGGGGAACGGAATCGTTTCGCGCACGTGTTCGATGCCACACATCCAGGCGGTGCAACGCTCGATGCCCATGCCGAAGCCCGCATGCGGTACGCTGCCGTAGCGGCGCAAGTCGAGATACCACTCAAACGCTTCTTTCGGCAATTCATGCAAAGCGATCTGCTGCTCAAGAAATTCCAGCGAGGTCGCGCGTTCGCCGCCACCGATCACTTCGCCATAACCTTCCGGCGCGAGCACATCAACGCCCAGCGCTAATTCGTCTCGCTCAGGATCGCGCGCCATGTAAAACGCTTTCACCTCGGCCGGGTAATGATGAACCATCAAGGGCTTATCGTAGTTGGCCGAAAGAAACGATTCATCCGGAGCTCCAAAATCCCCACCCCACTCAAAGCGAGACTCGAGCGCGCCTTTTTCATGTCCCTCCTGAAGCAGCTTTACCGCGTCGTCATAATGCATCCGCGGAAAGGGTGGCACGATCGCCTCGAGTTTGGCTGTATCTCGCTCGAGAATCTTTAGTTCATCGCCGCGGGTCTCAAGCACGCGCTCGGCGATGTAGGCGAGCATGCGCTCGGCCAGCGTCATCACGTCATCGAGATGCGCATAAGCCATCTCCGGTTCCACCATCCAAAACTCCGTCAGGTGTCGCCGCGTCTTTGATTTCTCCGCGCGAAACGTGGGTCCAAAACAATATGCCTTGCCAAGCGCCGCGGCGGTCGCTTCGTTGTAGAGCTGGCCTGACTGCGTCAGGTAAGCCTTCTCGCCGTCGAAATAATCAACTTCGAAAAGCGTCGAAGTACCTTCACAAGCCGCCGGGGTGAAAATTGGCGAGTCCGCGAGCGTGAAGCCGTCGTTGTCTAAAAAATCGCGCACGGCTTTAACGACCGTGTGGCGCACTTTAAGGATTGCGGTTTGACGACGAGAACGGAGCCAGAGGTGGCGATGATCCATCAAGAACTCTGTGCCGTGTTCTTTCGGAGTGATCGGATAGTCGTGAACTTCATCGATCACCTCCGCATTAATCAGATCAATCTCGTATCCGCCGGGCGCGCGACTGTCTTCGCGAACGGCGCCTCTGATTGACAGGGCCGATTCCTGGCCCAAACCTTTGAGCGCTTCCCACACTTCGGGCGCGAGGGAATCCTTGAGCGCCACGCATTGCACTACGCCCGTGCCGTCGCGCAATTGGGGAAAAAGAATCTTTCCACTCGAGCGCATGTTGTAGAGCCAGCCGCTAATGGTCACTTCCTGACCGACGTGCGCTGCCAGCTTGTTGATGAAGGTCCGCGGCGGAATTGTTGTTTCCAGGGATTTTGATTCGGTAGCCATTTAGGTTTTTTCGTGACGCACACTGTCTACGGTGCGTGCTCGTTAACAAATCTAGAAACGACGCAAACTAACAGTTTGCGTTACGTAAATCAGACGCAAACTAACGGTTTGCGTTACGT
>JBKPNP010000382.1:0-4944 GCA_046732775.1 Acidobacteriota bacterium | reverse complement strand
GCTATCGGCGCCTAAGCTCAGCCTGGTGCGCGGCGACAAGACGACGCTGCAGGTAACCGTTTTCGGATTGGCGGGTCTCACGGGAACACAGTCGCTGGAGTTGCAGAACAACTCGCCGGCTGTGATCACCATGAGCGGTGGTGAACTACAACACCTCACGATTCAGGCAAATGAAGTTCGACCGGATGGCTCGTATTCCGTCAGTCGCACGCTCACCGGAATTATGGCCGGCGCTTTCGGCGTGACCGGCACCGTAAGATGGACTGATGTTTGTCATCAGCCGGCAATCGGCCGATCAGCTCCGGTTGATAATTCCAACGCGAACGAGTCCGCTCGAGCGAAGCTTGAAGAAGGTCGAAATCTGCTCGCCCGTTTTAAGTTTTATGCGGCGCTCGATCCGCTGGCGCAGGCGCTTAAGTCGTACAACAGTCTGGGAAACCAGAACGGCATCGGCGTTACCAGTGATGCGCTCGGCGAACTGTATGAGGAGGAAGGCCAGTTTGAAACGGCGCTTCGTTATTTTGAAGGCGCGCGTAAAGCCTTCCTCGCGAACAAAGAAACGCTAAATGCCAATCTGTTGCTGAGCAAGATCGGGGAAGTGAACTTACTGCTCGATAACAACGCTGCTGCGAAAGCCGCTTTCGCTCAGTTTCCAGCGGCAGCTTCGAACCCAGCTGCGACTACGGACAGCGATCGGCACAAAGCATTTTTCGCCTACAGCAGGAACAAACTCGGCGAAGGCCGGGCTGATTATTTACTCGGCCAACTGGGGGCTGCTGAAAACGACTTCAAGGACCTGCTCGCAACGGCATTAGCGCCACAAAATGCGAATTATCAGGAAGCGGTGCGCTTCAGGGTCGCAGCCGCCACGAATCTTGGTGAGGTGTTATTTAGAAAGGGCGACCTCGCAAACGCGCGCATTCGTTATGACGAAGCCGTTCAATTAGCGCTTCGCGATCGTAGAGTCGATCTCGAATGGGCCGCGAAGGCGGGTTTGGGCAGGACTCTCTGGGCTCTGTCTCGACGTTCGCAGGCAACGCTCCGGCCGATGCGACAGGATCGACGCGCCGCACACGCCAGCCGCCAAACGCAGGACAGCACCCAACTGCAAAGAGACGCAATCACTGCTTATCGCGACGCATTAGCCGGCATTGAAACGATCGTCGAAGGCAGTCTTCGCGCTCATGAAGCTCGCACGTCATTTCTGTCAACCACCAGCCAGGTGTTTGCTGAAGCTTCAGCGGTGAACGCTGAAATGGCCCTGGCTGGTCAAGCGACTACGCAACCAGGCGCCGCCGCGCAGTTTACCGCCGAAGGTTTTCGCATCGCTGAAGCGGGGCGCGCGCGTTCGTTGCTCGATGTCCTGGCCGATGGTCACGCGGAAATCGCCGCCGGAGTTCCGCCTGAACTCGTCAAACGCCGCAGCGAGAACCTCGCTAAACAGCAACTGCTTGGCGCGCAACTAACCGGCGTCTCCATCACCGGTGAAACTCCGAAACAGCCGGTCAGCGAGTTAGAAGCCGAGTTAGTACGACTCGCGAACGAGTTTGAGAGCATTGAGAATCAAATTAAAACGAGCAGTCCGCGCTACACCTCGCTGGTCCACACGCGGTCGTTGACGCTCAGTGAAGTTCAGCGGCAGGTGCTGGACGATGACACGGCGCTACTCCAATACAGCCTCGGCGCTGAGAGTTCATATCTGTGGGCGGTTACACGCCAGGGCGCTTCAATCTTCAAGCTACCCGCCGGGTCCGCCATGAACCAGCTGGCGATGGATTTCCGCGCGCAGTTAATCCCATCACAACTGCAAAGGCGCAACGTCGGGATCGACGTTCAGGCAAGCGACGAACAAAGAGGCCTCGGCATCAGCAAAGAACCGCCGACGGACAACGCTGCGGCCTTTTCGCGCGCGTCGCAGGCTCTTTACAAGGTTGCCGTCGCGCCCGCTGCTTCGGTTATCGGTAACCGGCGCCTGGTGATTGTTGCCGACGGCGCTCTCAACTTCGTTCCGTTTGAAGCGCTGATCACAACGGAGAAGGGCGGCGACTATAGTTCCCTTGATTACCTCGTTAAAACGAATACGGTGAGTTACGCGCCATCGGCGTCGGTGACCGCGGCCATGCGCGAGCAAAAACGCGCCGCCGGGCGGGATGTCTTGCTGGTTGCGGATCCAATTTTCAATGCCGGCGATGCGCGGCTGCAGTCTGGAGGTGGTGCCGGCAAACTGACGGAGGCGACGAGAGGGCTGGGACTCGACAGTGCGGTTAACGATGTAACCGGTAAATCGAATGAGCTGCTCAAACTCTCGCGGCTCGCGGGCACAAGAACAGAAGCGGAACAGATTGCGCGTCTGGCAAAGACTTCAGGCGCTCAGGCTGACTTGTGGCTCGATCTCGGTGCGAACGAATATGCGGTGAAGACTCGCGACATTCAAAGTTATCGCATGCTGCACATCGCCACCCACGGCATACTCGACGCGGCGCGACCGCAGTTTAGCGGTTTGGTCTTGTCCCTCGTAGGAAACAAGAATGACGATGATGGCTTTCTGCGAACGAGTGAAGTTTTCAACCTCAAGTTGGGTGCGCCGCTGGTGATGCTTTCGGCGTGCGAGTCAGGGCTGGGGAAAGTGAAGAACGGCGAAGGAGTAGTCGGGCTGACGCGCGCCTTCATGTACGCCGGGGCGCCTACAGTCGGTGTGACGCTGTGGTCGGTTGCGGATAAACCGACCGCGGCACTGATGACGGACTTCTACCAGCACCTGCTCGAGCTAAACGCCTCGCCATCAGGGGCCATGCGGGATGCGCAGCTGGCGATGATTGCGGGCAAGAAATATAGCGCGCCGTATTATTGGGCGCCGTTTGTGCTGGTTGGCGAGTGGCGATAGGCCGTCTCCTACTTCAGCGCGCCGCTGAGCAGCTTGCCGACACTCGCTCCACCCTTCAGATCGACAAACTTCGTCATGATCGGAACGAACTTCATCGCCATCGAGGGTGAGAGGCCGAGCGACTTGAATGAACTCGCGACCGAAGCAACACCTCCCGCCTTTCCCGGAATCATGCTCGCAAGTGAACCGAGCGCGTCTGCGCTATTCTCCTCTTGCTTAGGCGCTGCCTTTAGTAATCCATCCATGCCCGGTACGGCGTCGGCCACCTTCGAGAACTCCTCCGGCTTCAATCGCGTCTTCGCCAAACCAAACAGCGCTCCCGATCCGCCGATCGCCTGCTCCGGAGTGATTGAAAGTTTCTTGGTGAGGTCGTTGATTAGTTCCGGGCTCGGCGTCTTCGCACCAGTTATTTTCGATAGACCCGGTACCTGCGCCTGTGCCGGTAACGCGGTCGCGACTGCTAGATAGGTGAAGAAACAAATGGCTATAATCGTCTTCCGCATTGTGTTCGACATGTCGTACCTTTTCTTTCTAACAGCGCGAGCCGTCTGACCGTCGTCGAGGCTGTTGCTGTCAATTCGTTTTGCGGTTGCAGGGTGCGCCTGTCCAGGCGACTTGGCAGGATGCGGGGGAATAGATTCTGGTTACCGCCGCACCGTAGCACGATGCCGGGGCAATTTTTACTGTCACAATTGACAGGATTGAGCGTTGAATTCAGTTCGAATAATGGGAGGGAAGTGCATTGCAAAAATCGTTGAAGTTTGTTTTAGGAAGTTTCTTATTACTCGCCACGTTTTCAGTATTTGTCGTTTCCGCTGAAGCCAAGCCCACCGAAAAGCCGCAGGTCATTAAACTCGATCGGTTCCGCAAGGCGTTGTGGAAAATCCACCTCACCGTCAAAGGTAAGCCGGGCGATTTTTTGTTCGATACCGGAGGCGGCGTGACGCTGCTGACGCCTGAGTTCGCCAAAGACATCGAATGCACGTATTGGGGCCGAACGACCGGCTATAACATGTTCGGCAAAAGAGGCGACGATCCACACTGCGATAACGTTCAGATTCTCGCGGGAGCCGTGGCGCTAACGCCCGTCAACATCGGCAAGATCGACTTTGGCGATCAATTCCCGGGCGATAAGACGCCGGATGGGCTACTGGCTCTCGATGCGTTCGACGGCAAAGCAATTACGCTCGACCAGACAGCGGCGACTCTCACGATTGAGACGCCGGCGACTCTGGCGAAGCGCATAAAAGGAATGAAGGAGTTGCCGTTTCGGCTCGTCCGCGATTGTTCGGCGCGCTGCCTTAATGGCTTCCTCGGGGTACCCACGCCGCAGGGAATGACGTGGCTGATCCTTGACTCTGGCGCCGGCGGCGTTTCGTTGATCTCGAAGGACTACGCCGCGATCTTTGGTCTCGATCCGAAGTTGAAGGAACAGCGGCTTAAGTTTGAGGCCGCGCCTGGAGTGCCAATTGATAGTCCCGTTCTTGTCACCGACATGATTATGGACGGCAACCTCGGGCAACCGTTCATCAGCAAGTATGTGATGACCTTCGACCTCGCGCGGGGCCGGCTGTGGGTGGCGCCGGCGCGGTAGATTTGGAACCATGTGAGGCCCGAAGGGCCGTTGGTTGATTTGTTTTCCGAATCATAAATCAACCGCCGGCCCTTCGGGCCTCAACGATCTCGTTCGCGCCTAAACCACGACCTGACGGTCGTGGCTATTCAACATCGGCCCTTCGGGCCTGACAAAAGGTGGCGGAAAGAGAGTGCCGCTGCTGCCGGCTCGATAACTCCTTCCCGTCTCCTGCCATCCGTGATATAAGGCAGTTACCCACACAGCCTTTCTCCCCGGGCTTCGCGCCAACATTCCCAATTTAAGTTCTCGAACAGTTCGCCTCTGTTCGGCAACCCGACTGGAGCGCAAGCGTCCCGCTTGCTTTTAGTTTTCCCCGACGGAAATTAATTGAAGGGTTCGATGTTCAGGCCTTCTTTTCTCGTCGTTCTATTTTTGCTTTCCGGCTTTTCCGCGGGCTTTGCACAAACGCAAACCAGTGTAGTTG
>JBKPNP010000381.1:0-3590 GCA_046732775.1 Acidobacteriota bacterium | reverse complement strand
ACTTCTTGAATGAACAATCGCGCACGGCGATTTTGCGAATTGGCGCGAAGCAGGAAGGTGTGCTGCGCAATCACATGATCATGTCCGGCGGACGCATACGCGATTCCGTTTGCTTCAGCATCATCGATTCGGAATGGCCTGACGTGAGGGCTGGGCTCGTCGCGCGACTCGAGCGAAAGACATGAGCTGAACGTAAGCGCGCCTCCTACGCCGGGGCAGTAGCCCGACAGTCATGGAGGGCTACGTTGCCACTCAACGGTCAGGGAGACACCACCCAAAGGTGCATCGCGCTATTGACCCACGAGAGTCGTGCTTACCGTAGCCCTCCATAACTGTCGGGCTACTGCCCTGTGCCGCGTCGGCTCTTGCAGCGTAACGGGCGCAAACCAACGTCACTAAAGCTTCAGCTTCTTGCGCAGACGCAGCTCAAGCCGATTAATGCGCTATCTGCGCCGGGGCAGTAGCCCGACAGTCATGGACGCCGACGTTGCCACCCAACGATTAGGCCGCAAGGCGAGTTGACCAAATCATCCGCAAGCCCCATAACTAATCAGTTCCCGCATCTCGAAGGGTAAAAATGAAAAAACAAAAAAATCTGTTGAGTCTGTGTCTTAGTGTGTTCGCAATCTTGATCTTCCTTATGGCAGCAAACCAAAAATCGTTTGCCGATGACACCACGCGGAAATTCAAGCAGGGTGAAATGGTAGAAACCGGCGGCGGAATGTTCGCGAAGATCCTACAGTGTCGCGGCGCCGGCGACGCGGAAGAATGTGAAGTTCAGTATTACCGCGGCGACGACGCGGAAAGCACGCCGCGCTGGGAGACTGCTTTGTTTCTGCGCACGGCGGAAGCGCGCGTCATCGCGTCCAAGCGACGCGAGCGCGGTGAAGAACCTGCAGCAGAACCGGCCCGACCCGAAGTGGCGCCCGTTCCTGACGCAGAAGACAAAAAAGCGGATGAGGGCGAATGCGACTTCACCGCGCCGGGCGTGGATACTTCGCCGACGGCACGGGCCTCGGAACAGTTATTCAAAGCAAAAATTTATCGCATCTATGCAGTGCTCGCCGACGGCACCGGGATGGCGCCGCTGAAAGTCGGCGTGACCTTTGAAAGCTTCCAGCTGGGAAGAGCGTTTACTAACGTCGTGAAGGTTGATCCTGGCCGTGGTGCTTATCGCATCAACGATGCTGCACCTGTCAACGCGGCGATTTACCCGGTAGTCAGCAAGCACATCGTTTGTGAACAGTATCGCGATCGCACGCTGCGTCGTCGAGTCGAAAATAAATACGCGTGTTTTAAGAATCGCGACGGCGAATGGGTGTGCGGCGCGGACGGGATACCGAAAACTACGCAATTAAACTAAGCTGCAGCAATAGTCCGACGACTTTTGGAGTGCGGTGACCTGTCACCGCTTTTTCTCGGCTGCGACCTGTCGCAGCCCGGTTGGTAATGGCTCAAGACGGGCGCGGCGCCAGGCCGCCGCGAAGAGAAAGCGGTGACAGGTTACCGCACTCCAAAGATTAGATCTTCAGCTCCTTTCGCAAGCGCAACTCCAGCCGGTTCATCTCGCCGTTGTCAGTCGCGTGATCGTATCCGCAGAGGTGAATCAGGCCGTGCAGGATCAGCTGCGCAATTTCCTCGTTCAAAGTTAAGCCGTTTTCTTTTGCCTGGCGCGCAGCCTGCTCAATCGAGATCACGACATCTCCCAAACGCATTCCTTCCGACTTTTCAAACTCATCTTGTTCCGCAGGAAACGACAGGACGTCGGTCGTGCCCTGCTTGTGCTGCCAGAGACGATTGAGCTCGCGCATCGCACGGTCAGAAACGAAGGCTATGGTGATGGCTGTGTCTGATGCGGCAGGCAGAAGGCGCGCCGCTTTCATCGTGAAGGTTTGCCAACGATCGCAGTCGATAGGTGACTTTCGTTGGCGATTAATGACTTCGATCATACGGCGAGCGGATCAAATATGGCTTTTCTTGTTGGAGTGATCTTCGTAGGCCTTGATGATCATTTGCACCAGCTTGTGACGCACTACGTCCTTTTCGGTGAAGTAAACAAACTCAATACCGTTGAGGTTTTCGAGCACGCGCTGCGCCTCGATCAAGCCGCTGCGTTTGCCGGTCGGCAAATCGACCTGCGTCACGTCGCCGGTGATCACCGCTTTCGATCCAAAGCCGATGCGCGTCAAAAACATCTTCATCTGTTCGCTGGTCGTGTTTTGCGCCTCGTCTAAAATGATGAACGCGTCAGAGAGCGTGCGGCCACGCATGAAAGCGAGCGGGGCAATTTCAATCACCTGCTTCTCGAGCAGCTTCGTGACGCGCTCGTAGTCGATCAAATCGAACAGCGCGTCGTAGAGCGGTCGCAAATAAGGATCGACTTTCTCCTGCAAATCACCTGGCAGAAAGCCAAGTTTCTCGCCGGCTTCGACAGCGGGCCGGGCCAGCACGATCCGGTTCACCTGTTTCTGCATCAGCGCCTGCACAGCCAGCGCTACCGCCAAATAGGTCTTGCCGGTGCCGGCCACGCCGATACCGAATACAACGTCCTGTTCCTGAATCGCCTGGATGTACTTCCGTTGATTGGCGGTCTTGGGCGCGACCTGTTTCTTCCCGGCGGGGTTGAAGCGCGCCTTGGTGAAGTAGTCGCGCAAACTGAACGCGCGATCCTCCGCGATTTGAGCAAAGGCTTCGCGTAGTTCTTTGTCGGTGAATGAACGGCCTTCGCGGAAGAGTTCGGAGAAGTCTTCGAGGATGTTTTCCGCGGTCACCACATCCTTCGGATCGCCGTCGATCGATACGTCCTGACCCCGGGCGTCGATTCGTACGTCCAACAGCGATTCGAGATATTTGATATTTTGGTCGTGAACGCCAAACAGCGTTTCCAAACCTCGAGGAGGCAGTTCGATTTGCTTCAAATGCGGTCTTGCTCTCTTTCTGCCGGCGACAAACTCAGGAATGAATTATTAGCTAACGAACGGGCGTGTGAGCGTGCTGAAATTGCTGGCATAAATGGTAGGCTGCGACGCTACTACACAACGCGAAAAGCTGTCAAATATGGGCGCCGGATTGGGCTGTCCCGCCTTGACAGTGCCCGATCCGCTCCCTATACTCCGTCACTTGCGCGCAGGGCGAAATTGAGTACAGTGCGCAGCACGCGGGTTATCTGAATTAGTTGGAGAATTGAATGCCTAATCATAAGTCAGCGGAAAAGCGGATGCGCCAGAGCGAAGCGCGGCGCAAAATCAATCGCGGCAATCGCAGCCGCGTTAGAACTTCGATCAAAAACTTGCGCGGCGCGATCGGCTCGGGCGACGCGACCCAGGTCAAAGAGCTTTTGCCGGTGACGATTTCGACGATCGATAAGGCAGTTCAGAATGGCGCCCTGCACAAGAATGCTGCGGCCCGTTACAAGTCGCGGCTTACGGCTCGTTCGAATGCGGTAGCAGCGAAGTAACGTCGCAAAAATTTACGCAATAGCGAGGCGGATCGATTATTCGGTCCGCCTCGCTTTTTGTTATTCAGCGGAGAGGAGGAGAGACGATGGCAACTTATGAGACTGACGCGGAAGTTCACGCAGTCGTCAAAGG
>JBKPNP010000380.1:0-2087 GCA_046732775.1 Acidobacteriota bacterium | reverse complement strand
CAGCGCGCAAATCGTGGCGCCGTTGAGCAGCAGCTCAACATCAAGTGGACGCTTCACGAGATCGGGCATATGCGTCGTTACGTCCATACGTATGCTCGACAGCGCCTTTGCCGGAAACGTGATCCGGCCGCGCTGCGCCAGCCAACGCGCGATCGGAGGCAACACGTTTGGTTCAAACCAGCCGTCATCAAACGTTGCGGTGCTGCTGCGATCGAGGCAGACCAAGGTTTCCGCGTCGTCGGTTGAGAACAGCGACTGGCGATCACGGTGTTCGTTGTAGAAAGGTCCAAGCGGTTCATCGGAAGCTTTGATGAGAACGTAAAGTCCACCTTTGGGCAGATGGATATTCAAGTCGGAGATTTTGGCGAACACATAGCCCATTGCCATGTCGAAGGCGCGCCGTTCTTTAAATGAGAGGCCGCGCAGATAATCGACAAAGTCATCTTCGAAATTCAGCCCATACTTATCGGCTTGTTTAATGAATTCTTCGCTGCTGAGGTTGAGTGTGTAGCGCGGCTCCCAGGCGACGTGTTGGAAGAACTGTTGAAACCTCGCCGCGTGTTCCTGTTCTTCCGCCAGGCCGACGTGACCATCCACTTCGATAAAACGACGCAACTCCTCCGCGCTCATTTCATCGTAGGCTTTTGTGGCCGAGCGATCGGTGCATTCGACGCCATGCAGCGTCACACCGCCCGGACGAAGCACGCGTTTTATTTCCGCCAGCACCGCGTCTTTTTCTTCGTCCAGGATGTGACCAATCACATCGAGGCTCACGACGTAGTCAAAACTCGCGTCAGCGAAAGGCAAACTCGAGAGTTGGGCGCTGAAAGTCGCGTCGTAACCGTTGCGCCGCGCTGCCGCCGCGCACTCTTCTGAAAGATCGACGCCGGTCAAATGCACGTCCTTACGCTTCAATAAGGCCAGCATGCCGGCGCCGCACCCGAGTTCCAGCACCTCTGATTTCGCGCGCACGTTATCAAAGACCCACATCGTACGAGCGAAGCGCATATCGAAGCGATCGAGTGCCTTGAAGTAGCGCGCGTCGAGCACTTCATCGGAAACAAACTTGGTGCGGTAAAACTCCGCCAGGTCGTTGATTCCTGCTCGCTGGTAGAGGTTCTCTTTCGCCATAGGTCGTGGCTAACGGTCGATTCGTCGTTGTAGTTCTTCAAGCAGCGCTTCGGCCTTGCGCCGCGCGCGCTCTTCGCGAACGGCGGCTTCACGCGATTCCAACGCGAGCTGGCGATATAAAACGCGTTGCTCCTCTTGCAGCGATTGGGCGCGTTCGCGCATCTCGTTTCGCAGAATTTCCAGGCGGTTATCCAGTTCAGCATCGCGACCCTTGAGCGCAGCCCTCAGTTCGTCTAACGCGGCAGCATGTTCCGCATGCGTTTCGGCGGTACCGCGTTGTTGGGCCAGGAATTCCAATCGTGCTGCCTGTAACGCCGAATTGAGCTCCGTCGTTCGCGTTTGGTTCTGGGCGTTCAGCTGATTAACCTGCTCCTGCAAAGCAGCAAGTGATCTTTCCTGAGACGAAATCAATTCGATCAAATCGTGGAGCGCGTGATGCACCGCCGCGTTGAAGTTCACCTGCTCCCACGCGTACCAGCGCGTGGCCCGTTTCAGATGTTGCTTGAGCCATAATTCAGCGCGCGCAATCGGACCGCTGCGATTACTGACAATTGGCGGCAGACGATCCCAGGCTCGACCGGTGGTCGTCAGGTACGACTCAAGACGCGCGCGCGATTCGACTGCACGAGTTTGACCATTTGAAGAGGTAACGTCCGCAGTACTGCTCGGCGCGGGTGACTCTGCCAGCGCACTTTGTTCGGCGTATACGCGGTCGCGTATCTCGCGCAGGATGTTCTCGACTTCAACGTCCGCCATACGTCACGCTTTCCCTGTCCGCTACATTCGTGCGAGTTTTGCTTTGCGTTTCGCCGCCGGCAACTCGGCTGGTGTCGATAACGCTGGCGTGCAGATTAGCAATACCTTCGGTCAGGCTGCGATTGGTTACTTTGAAAAACAGCGCCGCGTCTAACCAATCATAAGCTTCGCCGTCACGGCTGTGCGCAGCCAATGATATC
>JBKPNP010000379.1:0-5206 GCA_046732775.1 Acidobacteriota bacterium | reverse complement strand
TCGCTCGTTATGGCGGCGACGAATTCGTCATTGTTCTTCCCGACACTCACATCGAATTGGCGGGAACGGTCGCCGAACGCATTCGGGACAAGATCGCCCGCCACTACTTCACCGCCGGCCGCAACTTGCAGCTATCGCTGACCGCCAGCTTTGGAGTTGCTGCCTTTCCCGAACACGCCTCCTCTCCTCAACAACTCATCGCGGCTGCCGACACCGCGATGTACGAAGCTAAAGCTGCGAACAAAAACTGCATTCGTTTCTCCGCGCAGTTGTCGCGCGAAGAGAAAGTTAATCGTCAACCCGGTTCCCCCAACCAGGTCACGCAAACCGAAGACGGAAAGACTTTTTCCTGAGAATGATGGCACCTGACGCACCCAGTAATGATTAGGTAGGGTGCCAGGGGTGTTATGATTTTCTGATTTCCGGGGTAGCGCCGTTCTGGCACGAAGGAGTATTCTTTAGCCGCGTGGCAACTAAACCTTTCAATACGAATTACCACATCGATACACCTGAGGGATTCGTATTGGTGAACGGCGATCAAATTACAAAGATTGAGGCACTAAAGCGTGGTGACAACTGGGATCTCACTCTCCATCTGTCAGACGGGTCGACTCAACTTGTTAAGGCTAACCGATTCACGAACCACCTAGCACAAGAAATCATCGCTGAGATAGAGGATCCATCTGAGGAGTCGTCCGAATGAGTGAGGATAAAACCAAGACGCTAGGAAGTCCCGAACTACTTCAACAGATATTGGTGAAGCTGGAGGTGCTGGACGCCCGCCTTCAGGCCGTCGAAGCTAAGTTAGAGCGACGAGGTTTTGATACGAAGCCTATATGGGAAAAGGCTCTGGTAGGCATTATGGAGGTAAACCAACGGGTTACAGGGGTCGATCGTAAGATCGACGTATTTAGCAAAGATATGCTTAACCTTCGAGCCGATCAATTAGGTTTGAACGAGCGAGTTCAACGGCTAGAAGCCGAATCGGATGACAGTGGAAGCATCCGCACGATAGGTTAGCCGCACCTTACAGATAAAGCCCCTTGCTTCGCCCTCTCTGGGGTCTTTCCTTTGGCAGACACCCTTACTTTCTTGCCGGTCTTTTTCTTTGCAGGCTTAGTCTATTTAATGGCGGTTTGGTAGCAAGCTTTCCCGCCACTGCATATGAAATAATAACGGCGCAAATAACAGGCTGCGCAGCTCCCGTAAGTTTGTTCCTGTCTGTTTCATCCCCCCTTGCCATCTTACTGCTGCATACCTATTTTTTCTTGATAGCGCAAAGATCGAATTTCAGTTATCTTGGTTTGTTAGTATTTAGCGTCTGTTTTTCAGGTGGTAAAAGCGAGTATTAAGTTCAGTGGGCTGGCTCTGAGTCCAGCTCGTGAACAGTCGCTCCAGTGCTTGTGTAGCTTTAGAAGTATCGTTAGAGACAACGCAGTGCCCACCCGACCGCAGCTCATATTCATAGTTACGGGAAGAGACCAATAAATGGCTTTTAAATCGATTTTTAGCCTGTTTTCCAGTGATCTAGCCATCGACCTGGGAACAGCGAACACGCTTGTTTACGCGAAAGGGCGCGGCATTGTCGTTTCTGAACCTTCAATCGTGGCAATCAACAAGGTCACCAATCAGGTGGAGGCCGTCGGTCGCGACGCGAAGGAGATGCTCGGGCGAACTCCCGGCAACATTGTGGCGATCCGGCCGATGAAAGACGGCGTCATAGCAAACTTTGAAGTGACTGAAAAGATGCTGCAGCACTTCATCCGTAAAGCGCACAACGGCAAAACGTGGGTGAGCCCGCGCGTCGTCATCGGTATCCCTTCCGAGATCACGCAGGTCGAGCGTCGCGCAGTGGAAGATTCCGCGTACCGCGCCAAAGCGTCGGAAGTTTATCTGGTTGAAGAAGCGATGGCGGCCGCGATTGGCGCGGGTCTGCCGATCACCGAGCCGCACGGGAACATGGTCGTCGACATCGGCGGCGGCACCACGGACATTGCGGTCATCAGCTTGAGCGGCATCGTCTATTCGCGCGCCGTCCGCGTTGCCGGAAACGAGATGGACGAAGCGATCATTTCATACATCAAGCGCAAATATAATTTGTTGATTGGTGAACGCACCGCGGAAGCGATCAAAATTGAGCTGGGTTCCGCCTACCCGCTTGACGAGCCGTTGTCGTATGAGGTTCGCGGTCGAAACCTGATCGAGGGCATTCCCAAGACGATCACCATGACCGACGAGGAAGTACGCGAGGCGCTCGCCGATTCCATTGCCACGATCATCAACGCGGTGCGCGTGGCGCTCGAGCGCACGCCGCCGGAACTCTCAGCCGACATCGTCGAGCGCGGAATCGTCCTGACCGGGGGTGGCGCATTGCTAAAAAACCTGGACAAACGCTTGTCTATTGAGACCGGTTTGCCCGTATCAGTCGCTGAGGATCCGCTGGCGTCGGTCGTGCTGGGAACAGGAAAAATGCTTTCCGATTTCGACTTGCTGAAGCGAGTCAAATGGGAAAATACAATGACCAGCGGGATGTAATAACGGTAAACAGTAAATCGTGAATAGTGAATAGGCTGTTCGGACTCTAAACGATTCCCGATTCCTGCGGTTCCTACGGTTCCTGACTATTCACGATTTACTATTAACTATTAACGCGTCTATGGCAGCTACCCGTACCCAAAAAGAGATTCGTCAACGGGCGCCGATTTGGCTCGGCATACTGCTGTTGACGAATCTGATCGTCATGACGCTTGATGCACGCGATAACGTCACCCGTCAACGGCTGCTCCGGGTTTGGGTACAGGCTCTCGCATCGCCCGCACAAAGTTTGACGTCAGGAGCCAGCGGCGCAGGTAGTAACTTTGTAAGACAGATCGTCAACTTTCGTAGTACTGCAACCGAAAACGAATCGCTGAAGCAACAGCTCGCCACCGCGCAACTGCAACTTCGTAACGCCCAGCAAGCAGCCGCGGAAAACGAGCGCCTAAAGGCCCTACTGAACCTGAAGGAACAAACCGGTTACGATCAGGTGACGGCGCGCGTGATCGCGCGGGATTCGTCCAGCTGGTTCAACACGATCACGATCAATCAGGGCAGTTCATCGGGAGTTGCGCTTAACATGCCGGTCGTTACCGGCACTGGAATAGTTGGCCGCGTGATTTCACTCAGTCCGTGGACAGCGCAAGTGATGATGATTACGGACGAAAAAGCTGCGGCCGGCGCGATCGTGGGGCAACTGGGCGGATCCGGCGCCCTCGGTCCGGTGCGGGGAATGGGCGCCAGCGGCCTAATTGAAATGCGTTATGTCTCCGGGCTCGAACCGGTCGAGGTCGGGAATTACATTTTAACGACTGGTCAGGACGGTATTTACCCGCCCGGGTTGACCGTCGGTGAAGTTGTTCAGGTAAAAAGCGGAACGGCCACACAGGCACATGAAATTTTGATTCGGCCCGGGGCGAAATTGGATCAATTGGAAGAGGTGGCGGTACTGCTCTATCATCCGCCACAGCGGCCTGCTCCCGATCAGACCCTGCCAAACGTAGATAAAGCGAAGAAGTAAAGAAGTAATGAGTGATGAGTTATGAGTGATGAGTAAGAGACCCTGGCGAGGTCGTTTTACTCATTACTCATCACTCATCACTCATCACTCATTATTGTTTTCCGATGCCTCAACTTAAAATTGCGGCCGCACTGGCAATCGCCATTCTCCTGCAGCTGTGTTTGGGAAACATCTGGTTCCCACTCTCCTACATTGATTTCCCGCTGATGGTCGTTGTTTACATCGCCTTGCAGCGGCATGCGTGGCAAGCGTTGATCGTGGGCACCATCGCGGGGCTGGCAGTTGACGCGGCCAGCCGGGGGCTACTCGGGGCCGGCGGTTTTTCCAAGACGCTGACGGCTTACTTGATTTACTTCGCCGCCACGCGCGTTAACCTTGAAAACGCACTGCTGCGAATTCCGGTGCTGGCGGCAGCATCAGTTATCGACTCGGCCATCTACGTTTTTTGGCATCGTTCGCTCGGTTATCCGCCCACCATGCCGTTCATGCAGACGATGTCGTACCGGTTGATTGCCACGACTGTGGTCGGAACTTTTGCTCTTTATTTACTGGATTCCCTTTTCACGGAGCGGGCGCGACAACGCCGGTCGTTCGCCACGCGTCGAAAGGGTGCACGACGCGGGCGCGGCGTCCTATCACGACCGAATCGGCGTTGAACGGAGAGATCGCAAGCGGCACTGGCCCTCAACGCCGCAGTGGGCGACGCGGCACGGGGCAGTAGCCCGACAGTTATGGAGGGCTACCCAGAGCGCAACTCCGTGGGTCGTGCAAAGTAGTGGTCAAGTTGAGTGGCATCGTAGCCCTCCATGACTGTCGGGCTACTGCCCCCGCGTAGACAACGCACTCAAAGAACAGTCCGAGTATTGCGAGTAAGAGTTGAGCAGTGCGAAAATTTTTGTTTTGTTCGAACTTCTTAGTTCTGTATTCTTACACTTGCCACGGCAGTAAGCCTTTATGAAATTCGAAGACTCCTCTCAAAATTTGCGTACCCGACTTTGGGCTGTTCAGGCTTTTGTGGTGCTGTTGCTCACGTTGCTGGGCGTCAGGCTCTACTACCTGCAGCTGGTGCGCGGCCCGTATTACGCGGAGATCGCCCAGAATCAGCGCATTCGGTTGCTGCCCATTCCCGCGCCGCGCGGAAACATTCTCGCGAACGACGGCAAGACTGCGCTGGCCAATTCCAGTCCTATTTACAATGTCATTCTTTCTCGCGAAGACCTCGGCACCCGGGAACTGACATCGCTGACAAAACCGCTCGCTGAAGCGCTGGGAATTGACGGCGACATCCTGCGCGATCGTTTCGAACAGATTGGTTCACAGCCGGCGTTCCAGTCGATCTTGGTGAAGCAGGACGTCACGCCCGCCGATATCGCCTGGGTGATGTCACACGAACTCGAGTTTCCCGAGTTGCGCGTCGAGCAACAACCACTGCGAAGATATCCGGCCAACGGCATGCTGGCGCACGTGCTTGGTTACGTTGGTGAGATCAGTCCCGAACAGTTGAAGCAATCGGCCTACAAAGACAAAGGTCTGAAGCCGGGTGACGTGATCGGCCTGAGTGGTTTGGAGCAAACTTACGACGACTACCTGCGCGGCAAAGAAGGTTACCGCAAAGTGATCGTCGATAGTCGCGGCCGCATCCAGGACGAG
>JBKPNP010000378.1:0-5080 GCA_046732775.1 Acidobacteriota bacterium | reverse complement strand
TCACGAGGGAACGTAGCGCGCCCCGACGCAGCGGGCGACACAGATACACCGCTCCACTCGGGGAGCTTAGAAGAGTTAACCAAACCATGGAGATCGACAAAGGCTCGTGGCTACTCTGCTGTTCCGCTAGGCGTTTCAATTACGGCCCGGATCAGACGTGCAGGCCCTGATGTGGGGACGGTCGGGACAATCAATCAAAAATAATTTGAGGGTCCGTTTGAGTAAACGCGGGAAGGATAATCTTTGTTGTGAGACGCTACAATCCGAAAAAATACGGGGATTATTATCAAATGGAAATAAGCCCGAGCCTGATCGCGAACTTGATCAAGTCAGCCGTTGTGTCGGCGCCGAGCGCTTCCATCATTTCATATTTGTGAGATTCAGCCGTGCGGGTTGAAATCACCAGTTCCGAGGCCACTTCCTTCATGGTTAGACCCTGGGCAATTAACCGCAGCACATCACGCTGGCGTGGCGTAAGGTTGAGCGTATGAGGTTGAAGATCACTGGTATCGAAATCTGGAAAGTATGTTTGGCCTTTTAATACTTGCCGGATCGCTGAAATTAAATCTTTGCCGGCGGCTTGCTTAACTACATACCCGGAAGCTCCGCAACGAACGGCCTCAGCAACCAGGCCGGTGTCCGAGTGCATCGTCAGGAAAATCACCTTTGCACGCGTGCCTCTCTTCCGCAGTTCGCGCGCGGCATCGAACCCATTCATCACGGGCATGGAGATATCCATGATGATGATATCGGGTTTTAAGCTCGCGACTGCCTCGAGCAGCGCTGCACCGTTTTCAACGATACCCACGAGTTCACAATCATCATGCAAGAGACCTTTTAAGCACTCCGCAAACATCGTGTGGTCGTCGGCCAATAAGACTCTAGGTCGTTCCATAATTATTTCAGCGGTAACCGGACGGTGAGCTTAGTACCCTCACCAGGATGTGATGCTACTTCGAAAGTTCCCTGCAAGAGTTTGACGCGCTCCTGCGCACTCAGCAAACCCAACCCGCTGCCTCGTTTCAGTGTCTCGACGTCGAAGCCGACTCCGGAGTCAATCACCTCGAGTTTTACGAATTCGTTATCTTCACTCAACCGGACAATGACAGCTTTGGCGTCAGCATGTTTGGCGATATTCCGCAGTCCCTCGAGCGCGACACGGTAAAGGCAAACTGATATCTCGAACGAAATCTCTTCGCCCGACAGGCGACAGGAAAAGCTCGTCGGAATTCCTTCCGCACTTTGAAACTCATTGATGTAAACGGCCAGCGCGTCAGCCAAACCGAGATGTTCAAGACTGGCGGGATGCAACTCATGGGAGAGCTGTCTAATTTGATTACTCAAGTCCTCAGTTAGATCGTAAAGATTACCAAGTTGAGCAATCCGATCCGCTTCCGTCAACGGCTTCCGCTTGAGGCGACCGATACCGACCGAAAGTGTCGCTAGTTTCTGGCTCAGGTCATCATGCAACTGATATGAAATGCGACGTCGCTCATCTTCCTGCGCGCGAATCAATCTGCCCGCCAGGGCTCGCAGTTGCTGGTCAGTTTCCATTACTCTCGCTTCGGCTTCTTTGCGCGTGGTGATGTCGACATTTATCCCGACCATGCGCACCGCGTTTCCTACACGGTCCGTTAACACCCTGCCTTTGCCGCGAATCCAGCGGTAGCTCCCATCGGGTTGTTCGAAACGAAACTCAGCCTCATAGGGAACCTGCTCGGCGATAGCCAGCTCGATCGCTTGCTGGACCCGGTCGCGATCGTTTGGGTGAATCAAAGTGTAAAACTCGGTCACCTCGAGTTCCGGGTCAGCCGGTTTAAATCCAAACATGCGCTTGGTTTCATCGGACCAGGTGGTCAAATTTTTGCCGATGTGCCAATCCCACAGACCCATCTGCGCCGCTCCCAGTGCCAGCCGCAGTTGATCTGCGTTCTCACTCACTTCACGCTGCGAGCGGTTGAGTTCCATCAGCACCGCCGCTAAAAACATCAGCGGTACGGCAATCACAGTCATGAACAATTGAATCGACAGCGCGTTCTCTTCTGCCGTCGGCGCTATAAAAGGACCGCGGCCATGGACGGCACTTGCAATCGCCAGGAACGCCACGACCGCGAGCGAAGTGTTAACTCCTTTCGGACCAAAACGAACTGCAGCCCAAAGCAGGATCGGCAACGGCGCGTACAGGAGAGCGGGTGACGGCGCTGTTTCGGTCCAACGGCCGGAAAAAACTCCGATGCCCACTATGAATAAGGCAGCAATCAGCGCTGCGATTTCTAAAGCTCGCGAGAAAGAGAGGTGGCGCGGAATCGAGGTGACATCACGTGACCAGATGAGAATGACCGGAACGATTGTTAGTTCGGAAAGCACGTTCGAGAGGAATCGCAGCCGCCAGACGGCCCAGTAAGATTGATTTCCGAAACCATTAAGGACCACGAAGCCCGCGTCTAAAAAAGACGAAACAAAGGGGGCCGTTAACGCCGCCGTAAAGAACACCGCCACCCTGCGAATGCTGTCGACGCGAGTGGGAGCGTCGCTGAAGCGGCGAATGATGAGTGCACCGATCAAGGCCTCGCAGATGTTGCTGACAAACCAACAAAGCACCATGCCGGTGGGAACACCTGAGTTGAGTTCGATTAGCAGGTGAGCCGGGAACACCATCAAGAGCATTAACCACCACCAGCGATACGGTGTCAGAAGCAGGGCGGCGAGCAGAATGGAGTTCGGTGGCCAGAGAGTTGAGACCGGGTGATCCTGGAAGGTGAGGGCGAACCCGAGCCGGGCTCCGAAAAAATAGCCTATGCTCGTTAGCACTCCGGCAATCAATACTCGCAGAGTCGCTCCGCGAGTTTCGAACAATCGCGCGGGTGAACGGTCCGAGATGTTAACGGCAAGGCTTTGCGACATGTAATCACTTCAGTGCAAGCCTCCCATAGTCGGATGCCAACGTTCAGATTTTTGGAAGGGAGACCGGAACTTCGTTGAGTCTACGCCCGTGATAATTGCCGAAGCAAGATGAGACTGGAGCGCAACCGTCCCGGTTGCGGCTGGCTAAACTAAAACGCAAGCGGGCCGCTTGCGCTCCAGTCGCGCTCCAGTCAGAAGGCTTCAGCCACGCCGATGGAAAGCGAACGTCCCTCGCGGCCAAACGCAAGGTCGATGCGATAGTTAATATGATTCTTCTTGTCGAGGTTAAAGCGCAGGCCTAAGCCGGCGGCCGGTAACAGGCGATCGGTGCGAAAGTCGCTCCAGTTTCGTTCAACTCCGCCGATGCCCCCGAACCCTACAAAACCCAGTCGCTTTTTCCACTCGTAACGATACTCAGCCTGCGTGGCAAACATGCGACGGTTCTGAAATTGACCGGTCGTGTATCCACGCAGATCGCTGTTGAATCCAAACAGGCAAAGATCGTAGAAGGGTACGTTTCCATTTGCTGAACAACCCATCGCGCGATACGCGAAAATCTGACGCGGTGCTACTTCACGAAATACGTTGTAGGCAATCTTGTAGGTTTGGTATTCGCGCCGGCTGCCAAACGCCTGATCAAAAAAATCACCCGTGAAATCGAACAGCGAGCCTTTGGTCGGATAGAAAGTGCTGTCACGCAGATCGCGTTGCACGTGAAATCCGAGGGCTGCAGAGTTGGATTTGAGATCGATTGCCGGTACCTCGAAACCTCCAACCGGTGGCACACCGTCGATGCCCGCTCCCAGCCTGCGATATTGATAGCGCGGACCGATAAAAATCTTTCGCCCGATGTTGCGCATACCTTCACCAAAGAAAATTGTCCCGTCCATCTGCAGCGGCACCGCAATAGCATCGCGTCCGGGGATGCGGCCAATGCCAAAAAAATCGAGGTTCACTTTGCCCTTGGCGACCGCAAAAGTGGTTTGATACTTGTTCTCCTGCAGGTAAAGTCTGCCGCCCAATACCAGTCCACGCGTGCCGTTACTGGTGAACGCTCCAGCGCCACCAAGAAACGACGGTGGCGATTCTTTATCGTTCGGATCAACCTTGAAAACGTAACCAGTGATCAGCAAAAGTCCCGAACCAAACGCAGGACTCGAAATAGGAATCGGGGCGATGACCAAAGAACCTCGTTTTTCTTTCTTCGGTTTTGCCTGCTCCTCTTTCTGTTTTTTTGTTTTGTCTTTGCCTGTCTCGTCGCCGGCGCTGGAATTATTTTCAAGCGCATCGGTTCCCTGTTTAACTGTCTCGACTGGTTGTGCAAAGGCGTTACTCGTTAGACAGATTGCCGCAACCAACACGGTGACCAACATGTGAAGAAGGCGGTACACAGCGCGCACAAGGTTGGTCTGGTAGAACTTCATACCGCTAGCCTATGACCCGCAGTCGTCACCCCATAACTGGCACTTTTAACAGGTCAACTTAGAGGCGGAGTGTCGGGGCGGGGAATATTCGGCGGGCCACTTGAAGGATGAGATAAAACGGAAAGGGACTGGCAGGACCAACAGACGTGAGAAGTCTGCTCACACCAAAAATCTTTTTTCAAAGTAACGCCCGGCTCTCGCTCTGTTCAGTAGCCTCCCCAAAATGATCCCGACCGGCAACCTCCCAGAGCGAGAACCAGACACCTCAGCGCCGGCGGCCTCCACCACCGCGAAAGCCTCCTCCACCTCCCCGTGAGAAGCCGCCTCCGCGATAGCTGCCGGCGCCAGAAGAGCTTCGGCTGCGATAAGTACCGAGGTCACGCGTGCGTTGCGCGCCTTCCATGCGGCCGGCGCGATCTCGTTCAAGACCTCTCATCGTGGAACTGTCCATTTGCCTGGCGCCGGAAGATTGGCTCGCACGTTCGCCTCGAGCCCCGTCTCTTTGGGCCGCGGCTCCTTCTCTTCGACGCCCTTCCGGACTCAGCATGTTGTCACGTAGTGAGCCCCCGCCTTCGGGTCGTTGCACCTGGTTCCAGCTTCCGTTGTCCCATTTGCTCCAGTTGCCATTCGCATCTCGCCGGTAAGCATTGCCATCTCGGCCCGCGTAAACGTTATCGCCTTGCTTGCCGACAAAACCCTGTCCGCGGCGATTGATTATTCCGCCTTGTTCACCGCGGGTTACTCGCGTGGTG
>JBKPNP010000377.1:0-7883 GCA_046732775.1 Acidobacteriota bacterium | reverse complement strand
CCGTTTGCCCCACTCACACTAATCCTGATCCATTTTGTCATCTCCATGGTGCATGGAACCGCGCATCAAGGGGCGATGGTGGCGCTCACCGCGTTTGGTAACGTCTACGTCATAGTCGTCATCACGCTCGCGCCTCTGGTCGCTGCGGCGTTGCTCTTTACTCGAAAACAGAAGGCTGGCGCGCTGTTACTTGCCGTTTCGATGTTCGGCAGTTTCGTCTTTGGATTTTGGTATCACTTTCTTTCCTCAACCAATGACAACGTTACGGAAGTTCATGGACCCTGGCACACGAGATTCCTTTGGACTGCAATTGCGCTGGCAGCGATTGAATTAGCAGGTACGGTTGTGGGCGTGAGGATGTATCAATCGAGACGTGCCCTTCGACACCAATAAGACTTGGACAGGATTCACAGAATTAACAAGATAATAAAGCGACAACCAATCGCGCCTATTATCTTGTAAATTTTGTAAATCCTGTCTAAAGATTCTCGGCAGTTTCGCCTTCGGATTTTGGTATCACTTTCTTTCCTCAACCAATGATAACGTTACGGAAGTTCATGGACCCTGGCACACGAGATTCCTCTGGACTGCAATTGCGCTGGCGGCGATTGAATTAGCGGGTACGGTTGTGGGCGTAAGGATGTATCAATCGAGACGTGCCCTTCGACACCAATAAGACTTGGACAGGATTCACAGAATTAACAAGATAATAAAGCGACAACCAATCGCGCCCATTATCTTGTAAATCTTGTAAATCCTGTCTAAAGATTCTTGTTTCCCACTGATGCAAAAAATTAAGTAACCCCTTGCAGAGCATTCGCGCGCCGATCGGATATATTTTCGCGCTGCTGCGTATTATCTTGTTAACCCTGTAATCTTGTCTAAACGTTTTGTCGGAGTGTTCATGAAGGATGAGGACCTCACACATAAAATCATCG
Source organism: Acidobacteriota bacterium (assembly GCA_046732775.1). GTDB lineage: Bacteria > Acidobacteriota > Blastocatellia > Pyrinomonadales > Pyrinomonadaceae > PSRF01. Next base: position 6,945 of record JBKPNP010000377.1, on the reverse strand, counting down.
GTTGCGCGTATAAAGTCCACAATGCACTCGGTCCCGGCTTTCTCGAAAAGGTATACGAGAATTCTCTGCGAATTGAACTCGAAAAGCTTGGCCTCGAAGTCAAACAGCAGGAACCGATCAATGTGCTTTATGAGGGCCAAGTCGTCGGCGAATACTACGCTGATCTGTGGGTTGATGGGCGCGTAGTAATAGAACTTAAGGCTTCCCAAGTGGTGGTGAAGCGCCACGAAGTACAACTGGTAAATTATTTGGCCGCCACGGGCATCGACTGTGGCCTCTTATTACACTTCGGTGATTCGGTGCAGGTGAAGCGTAAGTTTCGTGAATACAAAGCCAAAGAATCACTTCTAAACTCCATCCTTTAAGTCCCGTCGTCATCCCTGAACATTCCTAGCGGTAATTATCGCTTTCGTTTATGAGACAATCGCTGATCCAATTAGCGACGGCCAGGTGATGACGAACGACGAACTCGAACAGATCCAGTTAATCATTCACCAGTGGATGAGCGAGGCGACGACGCACAGCGAAAGCCGGTTAACCATTCCCTCCGGCATCGTCACGGACAGCGCGATCGTCATCGAAATAAAAACCCTGCTGACGTTTGATAACGTGCTCGTCGAGTCTGCCGTGGATGCGGATACCGGTCTCTGTTACACCAAGCGCATTGCGCCGTCAGGCAAAGCGGGCGAGTTCATTGATACGCCATTCGAAATGCTCCCGGGAGAGACAGCACCAATCACTGAGGCTGCGCTGCCCGCCAGCTTCGTCGCTCAAGCGCCACAGCACCCAATAGAACCGTCGCCGGTCGAGCTTAAAGCCGAAGCCGATTCAGATCCTGACCGCCCGAAGTACCTGCTTTATTCAAACGACACGGTGCTCGGTTATTCGTTACTCGAGCAAACGAAATCAGCCAATCAACGGAAGGGACGTTTTCATCCGAGCGACGACTACTTCGATTACTCGCAAACCTTCGAAGCGTTTCCGCAGGCCGAGAACGATTGGATGGAACTGAATGCTCGCGAGGCTTATGGACTGACTGATGACGATGCCGAAGCCTATCGAAATCGATTCAACGAGTTGACCGATAAAATCGGAGCGTTGAAACTTTACCTCGCTGATGCCAACCGCAAGCGGATCGAGACGACGGAAGTGAGGGTTGAGGACCTGTCGCATTACTACGACGATCAACGGGAGCGCTGGCTGTACGTGACGTTTGCAAATTGAAGTTGCTAACAGAAATGAAACCCATCACCAGACTTTTCAGCACCGCGATTCTGACACTTGTTTGTTCGCTGACTCTATCTGCCAAACCGCTGCATCACTACGTCTTCTTCGGCATGGATCGCGAACACATCCGAGAAGCTGAATCGTTCCTTGAGACAAAAGCTTTCGAGGGTGCGCAGGTGGCGTATTCGTGGCGGCAGCTTGAACCCGGTAAGGATGAGTATGACTTTAGTCTCATCCGTGAAGATTTGGCTTTCCTGAACGCCCACGGCAAAAAACTCTGGATACAGTTACAGGATGTCACCTTCAACCCATCGCGCATTAGCGTTCCTAAATATCTGCTGAACGATCCCCATTACAACGGAGGCGCGGCCAAGCAATATAACGATCGGCTTCCTGATCAACAGCTGCCACAACACGCGGGCTGGATGGCGCGACGTTGGGATCCGGCTGTGCAAGAGAGACTTCACAAACTCCTGTTTGCACTGGCTAGGGAATTTGACGGGCGCATCGCCGGCATAAACTTCGACGAAACTTCCGGCGGCTTCGGTGAGAATCCAGCGCTTTACCCAAAGGGTTTCTCGCCTGAGATTTATCGCGACGGCATCATCACAAACATGAAAGCTCTGAAGCGCGCCTTCACCAAATCGATCGCGTTGCAGTATGCCAACTTCATGCCCGGCGAATGGCGGCCTACTGATGACAAGGGATACTTGCGGGCTGTTTACCGGGCCGCTCGCGAGAATGGAATTGGCGTCGGCGGGCCGGATCTGTTTCCTTATAAGCCCGGACAAATGGGCAGCAGCTATTCACTGATTCACGATTTGAACGGCAAACTGACCGTCGGCATTGCGGTGCAGGATGGAAACTACGATTTCATTAATCCGAAAACTGCGAAGCGCGTGACGAACGCCGAGCAGATCAAGTTTGCGCGTGATTATCTGAAAGCTGACTACATTTTCTGGTGTACTCAGGAACCCTTCTTCTCGCGCGATGTCGTTCCCTTCATCAGGTCCTGACGCCGCAATTCGTAACGCATACTGTTAGTTTGCGGCGGTGTTCAATACCATCCAACCATTCGCAAACTAACAGTTTGCGTTACAATGACTCTTATCTTCGACAAGCTTCTCGTCGTAATCGATCACAGACCTTAGCTGAGAAACATGAAGTGTCCCGTCTGCAAAACCTTCCCGCTAAACACAACTGAACTTGACTCTAATCTGTCGGGCTTCCGCTGCGACAACTGCCGCGGCCATTGGATACGAGGCGTCGAATATTGGCGCTGGCTCGAAGAGCACGGACCAAACCTGCCGGAGCGCACCGACCAGGACAGCGGTTTGCACCTCGCCGAACCTGGGTTGCACATCGACTGTCCCGAGTGTCGTTTTCGTTTAGTCAAATATCTGGTCGGACATGGATTCAGTTTCACTATTGATCATTGCCTCGGCTGCCGCGGCGTTTGGCTCGACCGCAACGAGTGGGAAGCTTTGAAGGAGCGGAACCTGCACGACGATCTCAACTCCATGTTCACTTCCTTCTGGCAGGACGAAGCGGAAAAGGGCGCGAAGAAAAAGCGTTTGGAGCGGATCTACGTTTCGCGATTCGGCGCCGAAGACTACGCGGAGCTGGCGCGCATGCGCAGTTGGCTGGCGGCGCGCCCCAACCGCGCGGAACTGCTCGCGTACCTGACGGACCTCGATCCGTTCGACGCTTGATTGCTGTCCGCGCCCGCTAGTAATTGAAACCAACCGGCCCCTGGAAACGTTAATGCACCGGCCTTCCGAGTTCATATCGTTCGTTGTTCCAGGAGAATTTTCGATGCATTCACCGACCCTGCTCGCATCCGCCCTCGTCGCCATGTCTTTGTCTGCGGTCGCTTCGCGGACGTTTCAAACAACTCCAAAAGCTTCCACGCCGAGCGCACCGGTCTCAATTCCCTTCGAACTGATTACGCGTCACATCATTATTCCGGTGAGGATAAATAACTCGCGACCGCTGTCGTTCGTGCTGGATACGGGCGACAAATACGGCATCGTCAATACCGAGACCGCGAAGGCGTTGGGCTTGAATCTTCAGGAACAAATAAAAGTCGGCGGCGCCGGCAGTGAGATGCTGGATGGGTCATTTGTGCAGGGCGCTAACTGGACACTTCCAGGACTCGAAGGTTTTTCTCAGCCGGTTGTGCTCGCCATCCCGCTGGGAAAATTGGCAACGAGATTCGGCCACGATTTCGACGGCATAATCGGATCCGATTTCATCAAGCAGTTTGTAGTTGAAGTCGATTACGAGCGGCGCGTAATTAAGCTTCATAACAAAGACTCATTCAGATATAGCGGCAGCGGTGAAAGTCTGCCTATGGAACTCGATCGCCAGGGCCATCCGACGATCGAAGCCGAGGTTACGCCCCTGGGCGGACAACCCATCAAACACAAGTTCGTTTTCGACATTGGCGCCGGTGGCGCGTTGACTTTGCACAGTCCGTTCGTGACCCAGCACAATCTGCTGAGTCCGGAATTGAAAACAGTTAGAGCGATTGGGGCCGGTGGCGCCGGCGGAAAAACTACCGGACGAGTTGGCCGCGTTGCCGAATTAAAGCTTGGGAAGTTTCGAATCGCCGCACCGTTGACGCTGTTCTCTCAGGACAAGTCGGGAGCGTTCGCCGGCACCACGCTCGCGGGAAATATTGGCCAGCAGGTGGCGAGCAAATTCAAATTGTTTCTCGACTACGATCACGGGCGAATTATTCTCGAGCCGGCGGCAAGTTTTAGTGAACCTTTCGATCGCGCGTTCGGCGGCATTGCACTGAGCGCCGAGAATCAGAATTACACCACCTTTCGCATTATCGAAGTGCTGGAGAATTCACCGGCGTCCGAGATTGGCTTGCAGGAAAACGACATCATCACGAAGGTCGATGATAAACCGGCATCAGACTTAACACTGACAAAACTGGGCGAAATGTTTGAACGTCCGGTTCCTTATAAACTCACTATTCGCCGTGGCGAGCAGACGTTGCAGTTGACGTTCAAGCCGCGGAAGTTAGTTTGAGATTCAGGAGGCAGATATGCATCGTGAAGATCAGTTCATTCCACATGTGATCGTTAACGACGGTGTTGCCGCGCTCAAGTTTTATCGTGAGGTGTTCGGCGCAACGGAAGGCGACGTCATGATGGCGCCTGACGGCAAGCGCGTTATGCACGGCGAGATCGTGCTTAACGGTCACAAGCTTTTCCTGAGCGATGAGTTTTCCGAAGCTGAAGGGGGCAGTTGTAAATTGCCCGAGAGGCTTGGCGGCACCGCCGGCCGCGTTACCGTGCAGGTTGACGATGCCGATGCGCTCGTGGAGCGCGCGGTGTCACGCGGCGCAACCGTGTTGATGCCGGTCGCGGACATGTTCTGGGGCGCGCGCTATGGAAAGATTCGCGATCCTTTCGGTCACGAGTGGGGCATCAATCAACAACTCGTCGAACAGAGCAAAGAAGAAACTGACGCAGCGGCTGCAGAATTCTTCGCCCAACGCAATAAGTAACTTTGGAGTGCGGCGGATTGACGCCGCTTTTAAAACGCCGAATGAATTTCGAAATGACGGGAAAGCGGCGTCTAGCCGCCGCACTCCAAATCACAATGCGGTGCGTGCTCGCGAGCCTGGTGCTGACAGGAATCTTCGGTACCATCAGCGCCGGCCAGGATAGCTTTGTCGCGATCCCGCCTGATCAAGCAGTTAATTATCATCTCAACTTTGAGCGGAATTTTTTCGCGAGTGTCGAAGACGAAAAGGTTGATCGCAAAAATCTCTATCACACCCTGGAACTGCTCGAGCAGCTCAAAGGCAAGGTCACGACGACAGCAGCTAATCTCCAACGCGCACTCGAGTTGAACGACCTCCTGCTGACACAGTTCAATCGACACTACGCCTACCTCTATCTCCGGAACGCGACCAACACGGACGATGACGTTAGCCTCGCGGAAGCTTCGGCGCTCGATTCCGAAGTAACGAAACGGACTGCGTTCCTGCGGCAGGAAGTGATGACGTTAACGCCGCGTTTGCGGGCGCAGCTGGCCGCGTCGCCCGGCGTTAAACCTTACTTGTTTAGTATTGACCGCGCCCGTCGGTATCGTCCCTACACCCTGACTCTGAAAGAAGAGGAACTGCTAAACACGACTGCGTCAAATAACGACTGGGCTGACGAGCTATATGAAAAGTTGCGCGGGCGCACAGCATTCAAGGGAGTTCCGGCCGGCGCCGACGCGCGTGCTCGTGAAGAGGCTTTCAAACGAAACTACGCCGCACTGGCGGCCGAACGCGAGTTGTACGCGTTTACGTTAACGAGACTCGCGGCAGCCCGCACACGAATCGCCGAGCTGCGTCACTTCGCGGATGCGGCGTCGGAAACGTATTTCAACAGCTACTGGACGAGGGCCGAGGTCGACGCGTTAATCTCTCAAGTCGCGGCCCGGGCGAATGTCTACAAACACTATCAACAGATCCGCGCGGAGCACGTCCGCAAACTTATCGGCTCGTCTGAAATAAATGTTTGGGACAGCGGAATGCGTCCGCCGCAAATGCGCGCGCCGCGCTTCACAATCGAAAAGGCAACTCAGACGCTCAGAGACGCGCTGGCGCCCCTCGGACGTGAGTACGGCGAGGAGCTCGCGGCGCTGCTCGATCCGAAGAATGGAAGAATGGACATCGTGCCCGGCCCGCACCGGAAGCGCGGCGGGTTTTCAAAGGGGTTTATCGGTACGGATAGCGTCTTCTTTTCCGGAGGCTTTGCCGGATCCTACAACGACCTGCGAATACTCGCGCACGAGTCGACCCATGCTGTTCATCGGCAGTTAATGTCGCGCGCTCGAGTGCGTGCAACCTACGCTGAGGGGCCACATTATTTGTTTGAGGCTTTTGCAATCTTCAATGAGTTTCTTCTCCCCGATTATTTGTATCAGCACGAAACCGATCCGACTTTAAAAACCTTCTATCTCGAACAGTTTTTGGAAGGCAAAGGGACAGTCATGTTTGTTGCCGCGCCGGAAGTTGAGCTGGAGCACGCGGTCTACGACGGAGTTAAGCGACAAACCATTCGCGGCGCCGACGACCTGGATGCACTCACTAAACGCGTCTACTCTCGTTACTCGATCTGGCCCGAGAAGCACGACGAGTTAAAGATGCAGTGGATGAACGTCAGCTTGATGTATGAAGACCCTTTTTACGATATCAACTACGTGTACGGCGCTGTGCTGGCGCTGAAATTCTATGAACTCTACTCGCGCGACCCGGCCAAATTTGTGCCTCGCTACATTGCGCTCATGAAACACGGGTTTGACGAGACACCGGAAGTGCAGTTGAAACGGTTCCTCGATATCGACCTGCGTGATCCGCAACTGGTCACAGGCGCGGTGAAGGTTGTTGAAGATAAGATCAAGCTGCTGGAAAGTCTGTACGCGCGCTAGCTGTTCTCGCACCGAGCTCGCGATCCTCTGTTGTAGCTCCTTTGCACAAAAAGTCGCCGCGCGCGCTAGTTGCAGGCCTTCGCGTTCGGTAATATCAATCCGGCTTTGTGCAATCCTCTGTCTCGCCCCCGGTGTTCTCTGTGTCTCCGTGGTGAGGCTCATCGCACTCAGACGCGCTAAGCCTAACGGGGGCACCTCGGTCTTGCCGTCGCATCTTTCCTCTGCTTGAATGATTGCCTGAATGGCATCAAGTGGCTTAACTGAAATCCCGCGCGC
>JBKPNP010000376.1:0-2778 GCA_046732775.1 Acidobacteriota bacterium | reverse complement strand
AGATGCATGAGGTAGTACAGGATTCCACGCGCCCGGAGCTTGAACCCGAGGAGCGCGGCGGACCCTTCCGCATGCATTAACTTTGGGATTCAATGACCAGGGAAACCATGGACACTGAATGCCGCGAGTGCTTGCGTGGGTCGACTAATTCAGAACCGGGAGCGGTAGCGACCGGGTAACGATTCGTAGGGAACAATGAACGCTTTTATTAATACGGAATTCAGGCGCGCCTATACCCGGTCGTACCGCTCCCGGTTCTGAATTAGTCGACCCACTCAAGTCCCCGGCCACTTGTGGCCGCCGAAACTCATGACGAGCGAGATAACAGATAAAGTTCGTGAGCCGTCTTACCGCGCCGCCGGCGTAGTGGCGGCGACGATCGAAGATCATTTCGCGCACCACATCGCGGCGGCGATCGGCCGCGGCGAGGACGGCGTGGCACCTGTGCCCGACCGCGCCGCGATCAAACAAATGCTCGACGCCACGTTCTGGGCCAGCCTGCGGAAAGAAGAGGGCCGTTCCCCAAAAATCACGCTGGCGTTTTTTTCACCCGACCAGGTACCGCAGCCGTTAATCTTTGCTCGACCGCTTGAACTGACGCCAAAAGTGCTAACCAAACTCGGGCCTGCCGTCGAGCGACCCGGCGTTCACCTCGGCGTGTTCCGCGCGGGCGGCGACGGGCCGTTGCAGGTTTGGGGCGCCACGCGAAAAGTCCCAAGCTTCTGTTTTGTTCTAGAGGTGATTGAGCCCGGCTTGCTCGTCATTAAGCACCGGCGTATGGACGGCTTTGGAAAGTTTGCCAATGTCGCGGTCCTGAAAGGCGAAGTGATAAAGATTGTGGACGAACACGGCGCCAGCTTGCCCGATTGTCCCGATCTGTTGGCCGCGCTGCTTCCCTTCACTTCGCCCGGCTCGTGGGAACACAAGTTCAACATGCACGTGCAACTCGCGGCGTCGATGCGCGCGCACGGTCATGGTGGTTCGCTGCTGGTGGTGCCTACTGGATCGAACGAGTGGCTACAGTCGATCGTGCAGCCGATTCTCTATCAGGTCACTCCACCTTTCTCCGCGCTGGCTGAATTGATGCGACTCGAAGTTGACGAGTCAAACGAGAACTGGTTAGACGCAGCGGTCCGGCGCGCCGTCGACACAGTGGCCGGCCTCACTGCTGTAGATGGCGCGACCGTAATCAACGATCAGTATGAAGTGCTCGCCTTTGGCGCGAAGATCGCGCGACTCGAGGGTGGCCAGCAGATGATCGCCACTGAGCCGGTCGTGGGCGATCATCCGGTCATGATCGATCCGGCCCAAAACGGCGGCACGCGACATTTGTCCGCCGCGCAATTTGTTTATGAACAGCGCGACGCGATGGCGCTCGTGGCTTCGCAGGATGGACGGTTTACAGTCTTCGCGTGGTCACCGTGCGAGCAGATGGTGCATGCGCATCGTGTAGATACGCTGTTGCTGTAAAGACTGCCTTTGGAGAGAACTGATGAGCACACCGATGAATATGCACGCTGCGCGCACAGCACTGAATCAGGATTCGGAGCTGCGCAAATGGGCCGAGTCGTGGTTAAAGGCAAAAGAACGCGCCGTGCAAACGGGTTTGAGTGATGAAGAGTTTGCAAAGCACTGGCTGTATGTGCGGCCGGAGCGGATGCACGAAGGCGCCATCGATGCGGTCATAGCTTACCGCGAACAGAATCCTTAGTGTGGCGAACTTCTCAGCCGCGCTTGGCGTAACCCCCGGTTTGATCGTAGAAGTATCTCCGAGGGAGTTTTGAATGTTCTGTCCAAAGTGTGGTCAACAGCAGATTTCAGACGCCACGCGCTTCTGCTCGCGTTGCGGTTTGCCGATCGATGGCCTCGCCGATTGGTTGGCGGGTGGTGCTTTCCTCGCGCGGCGTGACGAACCCATGGGGCCGAAGCCCATGTCGCAAAAACGCAGAGGCATCCGGCGCGGCGGCAAGATCCTTTTTCTCAGTTTCGCATTGCTGCCACTTTTCCTCGGCGTCGCCATTTCGGCAGATGCGGGCGAACCCCTAATCATTCCGTTCACCATCTTTGCGATGGGTCTGGCCATGCTGCTTTATTACGTCATCTTTGGCGACGACTCCGTTCCTGCACAGAAAGAGCCAAAACGGCCGTCAGCAATAAGGTCGGCGTTTGGCAACAACGCACTGCCACCGGCTGCCAACAACTGGGTTCCTGCGCCCGGACAGCGAGGACGAACATCGGAGTTGGTACAACCACCAAGCGTTACCGAAAACACAACCAAGCTGTTGGGCGACGAGTAGCGTGGCCCTGCTTTCTTGTCAGGCCTTAGTGTCCTTCTCAGGTTCGTATCCCGGTCTCTCGCTGGGAGAGGGTTAGGCCTTAGTCGTAAGTATTTTTTCGATCGCGCGGACAATTGGTTGGGTTAAAGCTAGATCAGAGCCGCCGATTCGGAGCGTTAAGTGCCAGACCCTCACCCCGGCCCTCTCCGACAGGCAGAGCGAGATAAAAAATGACCAAGCCGCCGTTGAAAAAAACTGCGAAACCCTGGGTTCTGGCCGCCACCATTCTCGGCTCAAGCATGGTCTTCATTGACGGCACCGTGGTTAACGTCGCGCTGCCCGCTCTGCAAACCAACCTCAACGCCACCGTAGTTGACGTGCAGTGGGTGATTGAAGCTTATGCTTTGTTTCTCGCCGCCTTGTTACTCGCAGGTGGTTCGCTCGGCGATCACTTCGGCCGCAAACGAATCTACACGATAGGTGTGGTGGTGTTTGCGCTCGC
>JBKPNP010000375.1:0-9073 GCA_046732775.1 Acidobacteriota bacterium | reverse complement strand
TCTATAGCCGAGCCGTTCACCCGCGGCGTGCACTGACGATAGTTGTATCGGTCCATGTGATTCAGCAGACGACAAACATATTCGCTGGTGAGGTCGCACTTCAACGTCCAGGAAGCGTTGGTGTAGCCGAACGCCTGGGCGAGGTTGGGGACGTCGCTGTACATCATGCCCTTGTAGGCCATCGTCTTCGGGAGTTCGACCAGCTGGCCGTCCACGATCAATTGCAGCCCGCTCATGATCTTCATCACGAGTCCGGTTGCCGTCACGATGAGGTCTGCTTGAAGGTGCTGGCCTGATTTGAGTAGCAGACCATCTTCAGTGAACGATTCGATCTGATCTGTTACCACAGAAGCGCGGCCTGACTTTATCGCATTGAAGAGATCGCCATCCGGGACCAGGCACAGGCGCTGATCCCACGGGTTATAAAGCGGCGAGAAGTGCTTGAGGTCGTAGTCGGCGCCAAGTTGACGCCGCACTCCTCGCGCGAGCATCCGCTTAAAAATCTCGGGGCGCTTGCGAGCCAGTTTGTAAAAGAACATTCCAAACAAGACATTCTTCCAACGCGCGAGCGCATAGGCGAGACGATCCGGAAGAACCCGGCGCATTAAGTTTGCGATCGTGTCCGTGCCGGGTCGCGTTACCACGTACGTTGGCGAACGCTGAAGCATGGTGACGTGGCCGGCGCGCTGAGCCATCGCCGGAACGAGCGTAACAGCGGTCGCCCCGCTGCCGATCACCACGACGCGCTTGTTGTCGTAGTCAATGTCCTCGGGCCACTTCTGCGGGTGCACGATCTGTCCGCGGAAGCGCTCGGTGCCGGTCCAATCCGGTGTGTAGCCGGATTCGTAATCGTAGTAGCCCGTGCAAAGGTATATAAAGCTACACGCGAAAAACGTGGTTTCAGGTCCAACCGCGACCTCCACTGTCCAGAGCGCGTCGTCTGAAGACCACTCAGCGCGCCTCACGCGGTGGCCGTAACGGATCTTCTCGACGACACCGAACTCGGAGGCAGTCTCGCGAATATAGTTGAGGATGGATGGCCCGTCGGCTATCGCCTTGGCATCACGCCAGGGTCGAAACCGGTAGCCGAGCGTGTACATGTCGGAGTCGGAGCGAACACCGGGGTATTGAAAGAGGTCCCAAGTGCCGCCCATCGCATCGCGCCCCTCCAGAATTACAAAACTCTTTCGGGGGCACTCCATCCGGAGATGGCAGGCCGCGCCGATGCCTGAAAGACCAGCGCCCACAATTAGCACGTCTACATGCTCCATACGTCGCCCTTATATACTGACGACTGGCTTATCACAAAGACGTACTCGGGAAGAGTGCAAAATGTTGCGAGGCCCGATTTGGAAATCCTCAGTGTAGCCTCCGTGATCCTCTGTGTTTCTGGGGTGAAGTTTTGCAGATTCCACCACGGAGACACAGAGGATCACAGAGGTGACACAGAGAAAAAACTGAAAACAACGGAATACGCATTTCTTTCTTTGCTTGCCCACGCGTTTCGCTTAGTATTCCCAAGCAAATTCAGTCTCAACCCCCAGGAGCAGAATGGCTTCGAGACAACCGCGCAAACCAACGGATACGCTCGACTATTTCCACATCGATCGGAACGCGCCACCTCCAACTGAATCTCAGATCGATACAATCGTCGAGAACCTAATTAACCCTCAGAGACATAAGCGCGTGCCCGGGGTTGCGGTGGCGGTGCGCCGGAATGCTCGTTTGGTACATCTGAACTGCTACGGTTACGCGAATCTCGAAACGGGCGAGCCAATTACTCTTGAAACAATTTTTGATCTCGGCTCCTTGTCGAAACAGTTCACCGCGATCGCCATTCAAAACCTCGTCCTCTATAAGAAACTGAAGCTTACCGATCACCTGTCAAAGTTTTTCAAAGACTTTCCGCGTTACGCTGACTCGATAACCATCGCGGATCTTTTGCACCACACCTCCGCCCTTCCGGCGTATGACGAAATTTACGTGCAGTCCCGGCTCGCTGAAGAAGATTGGTACACGCGCGCCATGACGAGCCCAGATCATTGGTATCCGCGAATGTCCAGACGCAGGAAGCAGGAGATTACTAACGAGGATGTGAGGCAATGGATCGCAACGCAAAAACTGTTGCCGCGTTTGCCGGACACTGAATTCGAATACTGCAACTCAGGTTACGTGATACTGGCAGAGATCGTCGCCAAGGTAACCGGGATGAGATTCGCTGACTATCTGCGAGAAGATTTATTCAGCGGTATGGCGATGAGCGATAGCTATGTGTTTGACGAAACGTCGCGCTTCACCGCGCGCTCGCGTGAGATTGTTAACCACGCAAAGTGCTATACGCGGATCAAGAACCGTTTTGTGCCCGTAGGCTACACGCCGCTCAACTTCATCACCGGCGACGGCAATGTTCATTCGACCATCGTCGACATGTTGCGTTGGGAGCTCAGCTTAACAGCGCAGGAAATAATGAACATTTGTTTTCCCGAAGAGGCGAAGGAGATCGGTCAGGGTTACAGCGATCTCATGTGGAGTCCCGCCGAACTCAAAGGCGGCAAAAAAGCAACGTACGGCGCCGGCTGGTATGTGATGCACGACCGGTTCGAGAAAGAAGAGTTAATCAAGGGACGCCGAGTTAACAGAAAATATGAAACTCGAGCTGAGTATCATCGAGGAAAATGGTTAGGCTGGCGCAGTTACTTCGCTCGTGCGTCGCGTTGGCCGGTGCCGAGGCCGGGAAAAAATGTTGACCCGAATGACTGGGACAGCCTGGGCATCATCGTGCTCAGCAACGCGACTTTCGGTGACAATCAATTCATGACGTGTCGCATCGCCCAGGAAATCTCGCGGTCCTATTGGGGTAAACTAAAAAAAGACAACATCATGAACAAATTCAACTGCGGTTAGTTTTTATATGAGCCCCCGCCCTCGCAAAAGTAAACAGAGTCAGCCGCCGCGTTTAGCGCGGATCGACAAGATCGTAAACGATTACCTCGACAAGCTGTTGGGTCGCGCTCGTACGGAGGACGATGTGCTGCCTGGTCTGGCAGTGTCCGTCAGGTGGAACAAGCGCACCGTTCACATGAACTGCTACGGTTACGCGAATCTTGAAACCGGCGCGAAAATAACACCGGACACCGTTTTCGACCTGGGTTCGTTGTCGAAGCAGTTTACCGCCGCTGCGGCTTACACTCTCGTCTTTCAAAATCAACTAGATATTCACCAGCCGCTTTCCGACTTCTTTCCGGAGTTTCCGCGTTGGGCGAAGTTCATAACCGTGGAGGATTTACTTCACCACACCTCGGCCTTGCCCGAGTACATCCAACTCTATGAGAAATTAAAGCCGCGCGAAAAAGGTTGGTACGACAAGGCCTTGCAGAAACCAGACGATTGGTATCCGACGATGCCAAACAGAAGGCTGAAAGAGATTACCAACAAGGAAGTGATGCAGTGGCTGGCCGGCAAACGCCGTCTGCCGCCGCCGGATGTCGAATTTGGATATTCAAATTCAGGGTACGTAGTGCTGGCAGAATTGGTTGAACGCGTGGCGCAGGAACCGTTCGCTAAATTCCTGCTCGAATCTGTGCTCTGCGGAGTCGATTCGGACATGGACAGCACCTACGTGTTTGATGACGTTTATGGTTTTGCGCCGGACGATCCGCAGACGGCTAATCACGCGAGGTGTTACAACCGCGTCGGCAATCGCTTTGTGCCGGTTGGCTACACTCCGTTGAACTTCATCACCGGTGACGGGAATGTTCACTCGACGATTCGTGACCTCGCGAAGTGGGAAAGATTCTTGCACAAGCTGGACTACAACCTGCCCGCGCGCGAACTGTTGTGGTCGCCGGTGCTGATCAAGAATCGCAAGCGTGTCGAATACGGCGCCGGCTGGCGCTTGATGCGCGATAAGTATGAGGACGAAGTCGAAGAGAACGGTGAGCTGGTGATGCGTAAATTCGAAAACCGCGCCGAGTATCATCGCGGCGAATGGCTGGGATGGCGCAGCTTTATCGCGCGAGCATCGAAATGGATAGTTCCGAAAAGAGGAAAGAGTATCGACGCGAAGCGCGCGGAGAGTCTGGGAATTATCGTGCTGAGTAATGCCGACTTCGGTGACGAGCAGTTTACGACCTGCCGAATAGCCCAGGAGATTTCAAAGTTGTACTGGGGCAAGTTCAAGAAGCACAACATCATGAATAATTTCAACTGCGACTAAGCAGACTGGAGCGCAAGCGTGACTGGAGCGCAAGCGTCTCGCTTGCGTTTAACTTAGCTAAGCCGCAACCGGGACGGTTGCGCTCCAGTCTCAAGCCAGATGCACTCACGCAGTCCATCAATTGCAGTCCACGTCGTATGCAGGCGGGTCCTGATATTTTCCTCGTCGCAGTCACCCCAACTTCCATCCTCGTTCTGATTGTCGAGTAGAAATCTGGCGCCGCGCGCGATCAGCGGATGGCTGAGGCGTAAACCAAAGGCCCTCAGCGAGTCCAACAACTCCCCCAGGACTTCCGGATCTTTGCGTTCACATGCAGCCACAACGTTACCTTTCAGAAACTGAAACTCAGTCCCGAGTCCACGCCGCGAAAGCCGGTAGGTGTTGTAGTCGTTGAGCGAGTAAACGACGTGTGTGACGGCATAAATGGCCTCTCGCAAAAGCTCTTCATCGTCCTCAATCGTCGGGTACGGCCGCATAACAGGCGCCCATTTCAGCACCTCCGCATAGCCTGCACCGAACAACACTCCCGACGCTTCGGCCACGTAAGTGTTCGCGAGTGCCTCCATCCACACGCGGTAACGGCTGCGCATTTGTAGGCGCCGCCGGCATTGTCGGCAGCTCTTTCGGCCACGCGCGTTCTGGAATCCACAGTCACACTTGTAAGGCCAATCATCGGGCGGCGGTTCATTGGCGGGATCGAAGCCGATTAGTTCTACTGCGGAGAACTTGCGAGCGAGCGTATTCAGAGTGTTGCCGTCCGCGTTGCGCAGGCCGAGACGTCTTTGGGCATAACGAACGAGGATAAACTCAAAAAGCAGATCGGCATCGGCGTCTTCAGGTATCACTCGGTGCGTGCGCGACCAGCGTCGCAGGAGTTGTTTGGCTCGAGCGCGTCCCAGCTCACGTAACCTTGTGTCGCGCGAGGTTGCGGCCAGCAAGGCGAAGCAACAAATCAGGAAACTGCCATATTCGGTGAACGATTTTTCTTCGTTGCCAAACCGGTGAATGAATTCCAGCGCGCGTGTGATCGCTGCATGGCGCTGGTTACGTTGTTCACGTGCATTTGGCATAAGGGAAACTTCTGTAGCGCACTCCAAAATCAACAAGTAATTTATTGACAGTCAAGAAAAACTAGATACACTGCGAATGTCCGACGACTGGTTGGCGAAGCACAGCACTGCACTGCGCACCAGTAACTCCTAACAGAAAGGAAATAGAAATGGCAGGATCACTTAAAGGCGGCGAGCCGAAGAAGAAGGCAGCCAAGAAGAAAGCAGCTCCAAAAAAAGCAGCTAAGAAGAAGGCAGCGAAAAAGAAATAGCGTCGTCGCCTGAATCCGACATTCCTCTATTCAAGACCGCGAAGGTGATCAGATTAACGATCGCTGTTCGCGGTCTTCAATTTTCAGTCGCCGCGATCCGTCAGTGTGCCAGTCCAATGTCCTGAAGAATCTTAGCCACGCGCGAATCCGCTCGCAGGGCGTCGAGTCGCGGATCCATCTTAACTTCAGCGACCGAAACGTTATGATTTTCGTAAGCCTTTTGCAGCGTCGAAATCGCGTCGTCCTTTTCACCGAGAAGCCACTGAAGATAAGCGGCCTCTTTGGGTAAAGACGGGTTCTCTGGCGACGCTGCCAACAAATCCTGAGCTAGCTTTTTCGCCCGTTCAACCTGCCCGGCAACCGCGTAAGCCTGCGCCAGCCCGTATGTTATCTCCAAGTCGTCCGGGGCCGCCTGATGCGCCTTTTCCAACTCGGAAATCGCTTCCGGGTATTGTTGTTTTAACTCATAGATTTGCGCCACATAGGTCGACATCACGCGAAAGTTTGGTTCGATTTCGAGTGTTTTGCGGCACTGCTCCAGCGCCTTATCGTAGTCGCGCGCGTAAAGATGGATGATGGCGAAGTCTTTGTTGATTCCGAGTGAAAGTGGATCGAGTTGCTGCGCCTGCTTGATCTGTACGAACGCCTGATCGAGTTTCCCCTGGAGCAGCAACTGCACTGCATACCAGTGATGCGCGGTGGCATAGTTTGGATTTAACTGGATAGCGCGCCGGTACTCGTTCTCGGCGCCCTGCCAGTCCCAGTCGGTAACGGATTTGATGGAGGCCATGGAGGTGTGAGCCTCAGCCAAACTGTCGTCGTATTTCAGGGCCAGCGTGGCAAAATCTTTTGCGAGCCCGTAACCCTCGGTCGGCGCGAGGAAGCCGTAATCACTGCGCAGCGTGTAGCAATCGGCGAGTCCGGTGTACGCGAGCGCGTAATTTGGATCTTTGTCGATCGCCTCACGAAAAAATTTCGTGGCCTGCTTGAAGCCTTCCTCCGTACGCTTGTTCCAGTGGTAACGTCCTTTCAAATAAGCTTCGTATGCGGCACCACTTTCCGTGTGACTCTTCGCGAGCTGCGTCTGATCTGCGTTGGTGAGATTCAGATGCAATCTCTCGGACACGTCATGCGCGATTTGATTCTGCATCGCCTGTACGTCCGCACTCGTTTGCTGGTACGACTTGAACCCAAGCTGCCGGTTGTTTTGCACGTCGATCAGTTCCCACCTGATGGTCACGAAGTCGCGTTCCTGTTTGATCTCGCCCGTTACTACCGCGCGCACGTTCAGCTCTTTGCCGATCGCTTGCGCATCGAGTGTCTTTCCCTTGTAACGAAAGACGGAGCTGCGCGCGATAACTTTCAGATCGGGCAATTGCGACAGCTTATCGATCAGGCTCTCGGTGAGACCGTCGCTCAAATACTCGTGATCGGGGTTGGACATCATCTGCGCATCGCTGGAGACATATGCGAACGGCAGAATGGCCACCGAATCGAGCTTTTCGCCTGACAACAAATAACGGATTCCGACGGCGGCGAGGACAAGCAACAGCAGCCCGGCTAATATCGGCCACTTGTTTCGTTTCAATAGACTGGCGGCGCGGGAGCTCGTCGGTCTTGCCCGCCTGATACTGGTGGTGTCGATCGCTAGTTCAGTCGGTGCGTCGGCTGGTGAGAGCCGCGTCGACAACTGTTTCAAATCTGCCAACAATTCGTTCGCGCTTTGGTGACGGTCCTCTTTCTCCTTGCTCAGCATCTTCCCCAGCAGCGCGCGCACTTCCGGAGAACTCTGAGTAAGTGAGTCACTGGAGTAAGGCTCGGCAAGCAGAATCTGAGACATCGTCACCGCCGCACTCTGCGCCTTGAATGGATGTTTGCCGGCGACCACTTCGTACAGCGTGACGCCGAGGCTGAAAATATCGCTCGCTGCATCGACCGGATCGCCGCGAAGCTGTTCCGGTGACATGTAAGGAATGGTTCCGATCACCTGTCCTGGTGAACTGAGGAGGCTCATCGTGGGAGCTTCGTTATCGACGGCTTCAAGGGCGGGCATCTGCTTGCAGAGACCAAAGTCCAGAATCTTTAACTGGCCGCTCGGCGTGATCATCATGTTCTGCGGTTTGATGTCACGATGAATGATGCCGCGGGCGTGCGCTGCGGCCAGGGCTTCCGCCGCCTGTCGCGCGATATCCAACGCGGTCTCCAGCGGCAAAGGCGCCTGCTTCATGTGGGCCGCCAACGTCTCACCTTCGATGTATTGCATCACGATGAACGTAAGCGAGTCAGCTTCGCCGACGTCGTAAATCGTGCAGATGTTCGGATGGTCGAGTCGGGCTGCGGCTTGTGCTTCACGAATAAGTCGCTTGCCGGCATTTTCTTTGCGCAGCATTTCTGTCGACAGAACTTTAAGCGCGACGTTGCGGTTGAGCTTGGTATCGAGCGCCAAATAGACTTCGCCCATACCGCCGGTACCGAGTTTCCTGAGGATGCGATAGTGCGCTACGGATTCAGCAATCATCGATTCAAGCCGGAATTGCCGAACTAAAGCTGACGACTACGGAAGGGACGCCGATGAAATTGGTTAGCAAATTGAAAACCAGCAGAAAGAAATAACGACCCGTCACGTGGAATGGGACTGCTCCAACTCTGGGCAAGTTAACAGCGCCGCTAGGATACTCTAAAAAAGAAATAGACGTAACGGGTGGGTCGTGTGGCGCCGGGGCGACGAGGTCAGTTACCACCTGACGGTAGCGGGTGGGTCTTCGGATTGTCGATTTGCGATTGCCGATTGTCGATTGGTTTTATCGCGATAGGCCAATCCGAATCGCCGATTGACAATCTGCAATCGTTAGACCGACCCGCTACTGCGGGCGGTACTGACTCCATGCCACTGCGTTGAGTCACCCACTCACGTCGATAGCACGCGTTCAGTCGGTGGTCAAAAATCAAAACGACCAGAACTAACTGCCGCGCGTCTTAATTCGCGGTCGCTCATTCCGTTACTGACTAAGGCGAGTAAGATTTATGAAATCGCACGCGCGGTTTAGCCCTTTCTGGGTCGCACTCCTTTTCGCTCTCAGCTTGCACTGCACGGCGCAGTCTCCATCGCAACGCGTTGACGTTTTGCTGAAACGCGAAATGCGCGAGCGGAAAATCCCCGGACTGCAAATGGCGGTGGTGAGTCATGGGAGAATCGTCTTGTTGCGCTCCTACGGCGTTGCTGACATCCAGCATGAAGTTCCAGTCTCCGCGAAAACTATTTTTCCGATTAACTCCTGCACGAAAGCATTCACCGGCGTCGCGGTTATGCAACTCGTCGAAGACGGAAAGATTGAACTGTCCGCACCAGTATCGCGCTACCTCGACGGCTTGCCGGCAGCGTGGCAGGGCGTGACGATCCGGCAATTGCTGACGCATGTGTCAGGTTTGCCAAACATCCTGAATGTGCTGGATCCAGCGACTGGAAAACTGATCGGCAGGGACACCGAAGATTCGTCGTGGGCGAAGGTGTTAACTATGCCCCTCGAGTTTCCGGC
>JBKPNP010000374.1:0-3329 GCA_046732775.1 Acidobacteriota bacterium | reverse complement strand
CTTCAATACTTTGCGCAATCAGCAAACGGTCGAATGGATCTTTATGATGAAAAGGCAACGCGTCCAGTGCCAGAACGTGTGTCAACGTCACGGGCGAGACTAAGAGGGCGTTGGTCTTGTTGATTCTTAATCAGTTCTTTGAGCGGTAGGCTTAGTTTCAACTTACTCAATTGAATCTTGATCTGCATTTCCCAGACGCTGGCAACACTCAGGAGTAGCTCGTTTGCTTCATCCTCTAGAGCGGAAAGTGCGGCAGCGAAAAGTTTTTCTGGGTCGTCTGCCCACCATATGAAGATATGAGTATCGAGCAGAAGCTTCATTGCTGACCTAACCAAAACTCATCCGGTAGAGGTTCGTCAAAATCCTCGCTCATCGAGATTGTGCCTCGATTAAGACCCGGAACGCGCTTCTTCTTAGAGTGAGCCATTACCGGAACCAGGCGCGCCACTGGCGTGCCATGGTCGGTGATTATCACTTCGTTGCCAGCCAAAGCGTCTGCCAGCAAGTCCGGCAACTTATTTTGCGCTTCATCTAAAGTTACGGTTTGAGTCCTCAACAATTCCTCTCAGCGTTGGCAAAGTATAGCATTGCCACAAGTACTTCTTCATTCACTGGCAAGACGGAAGAATGTGCGATCGCTTGAAAATCCCAAACACTATTAACGCTCAAGACGACAATAGACTTTAAGCATCCGTGGGTTTCGCGTGTGAGAGATTTAAGTCAAACGATTGAATGACTCACCGCCATTAAAAAGAACACGGCGTGGCAAAACGAAAAGGCCGCCAGAAACTGCTTTCCAGCGGCTTTTAGAGATTTTGGCTCCGCAGGTAGGACTCGAACCTACAACCCTTCGGTTAACAGCCGAATGCTCTGCCATTGAGCTACTGCGGAATAAGCGCCCTTGCATAGTCGAGAAACCATGCGCGGGCGCGAAGAAATTTTTATAACAGATGCAAATTAGAGCGTCAAGGCGACCTATTTTGCCGGTAGTGTCCTAACTTGAACTTTGCTTCATCGATAGCTGTTAGCGGAATGACAGCCGTAAAAAGGGCGTCACCGCTTCATGAACGGTAACGCCCGTATCTCATGAGAATGTGTTAGGCAGGTCCTTATGGCTCAATGCCAATCCAGGTAACGTGCCAAAGGAGCTGATTGGCGTCAGCGGGTGTTAATGGTGGAGTTTCCTGTCCGGACTTGTTGAAGGAAAACCTGACATAGACTCGAAACGAAGTCGGTGTTGGATCATAGATTGCCGATGTTCCAGTGAGCACCCAATGATTGCTATGACCGCAAAGGGATGAGACGTAATTCGGTGTCCTCGTAAAACCAGCGGGACTTGTGTCGACATCGACGTAGATTCCGCGCCCGGGAATTGAGCTGGTCGGATCATATGGTTGCCAATTCGTATTTCCCGGCTTGGTGCTGCCAGTACCGATGCGCATAGAAGTGTTATTCATGGTGTGAGCCTTTCGAGGTCTGAGGTTAAGGGTTGAAAGGTTGAAGGTTAAGGAACCAGCTGCTTATATCATGCGGGGAGAGGAAATAGATATAGCCAGCGTTCAAGCACTGTGGCAGAGCTTCAGTTGTCGGACTTCAGATTAAGACACTACCAACTTTGCCCGCCTTGACCGGAGTCTGCGCGTTTAGTCAGTTTTTGCCGGCTTTCTTTTTACCGGTTTCAGGTTCACCGCATTCTGCCACGCCAGCGTCAGCGCTTCGCCCAGCCTGTCTTCCTCCACCTCGCCCAGGTGAACTGTCGTGCATCCCTGCCTGCCCCAGGCGCCGCTTGCAGCTGCAAATGCGTGCGCGTCCCAGTTAAGAAACTCCTGTTGTTGCTCGGGCGTCAGTTTCACCATTGCGTCAAAGCCGTTCGGGTAGAGCGACGCGAATACTCTGCCATTGACGCGGAAATCAGGGTGGCCCATGTGCGCACCTTCCACAGCGCCACTCAGCTTCAAGGCAACGATCCGAAATTCATCAACGGTCAAGCTTTACCTCTGGGTCTGTTTATTCGGCGATCAGGTGATCGACGCCTTCTTCCGATGCGATGGAATTGAGTAGCGGGCGCGCATCCTATTTTCTTCGTGGGATAAAAGCAACAGGAATGGGCCGGGGTATAAGAAGATTAGCCACTTGCGCCTAAGCGCGAAACTAGGAGAATATCTCGCACTACAAAAACGAGCTCGACGATTTTCGGTCCCGATCAATCGGTCTGAAAGAGGTTTGCATGGAACGCAGAACCACATCCTGGTTTAGTAAAAACTTGAGCAGCGAAATGCCGCTGGTCGCCTATGGTCATGCGGGGCAGCCGCTATTGATGTTTCCCACGGCCGCGGCTGACTATCTGGAATATGAACGATTCCATCTGGTCGACGCGATCAAACCTCATATTGAGAGTGGACGTATTCGCGCGTACTCGATCAACAGTGTGAATCGCTACAGCCTGCTCAATGAACAGATGCCGGCGCACATGAAAGCAGAGTTGTTGACGCGTTTCGATCGTTACATCACGGAAGAAGTCCTGCCGTTGATTCGTAATGAAGCTGGGGACGATGCTAAACCGTTGACCACCGGCGCGAGTCTCGGCGCCTTTCTCGCGGCGAACGCTTACTTCAAGCACCCGGATTTGTTTCGCGGTGTGATTGCGATGAGCGGCAGTTACGACGTGCGTTCTTACCTGAAGGGCTATTACGACGATAACGTCTACTTCAACAACCCGGCGGATTACCTTCCTAACCTGAGGGACGATCACTACCTGCCGTTACTGCAAAAAGCTGACTCGATTTATATCCTCTCCGGCCAGGGCAATTATGAAGCGCCCGATCGTAGTCAGAACCTTTCCGACATCCTGACAGCAAAGAACATCCCGCACACGCTCGATCTGTGGGGTGCCGACGTCGATCACGATTGGCCCTGGTGGCGCAAGATGCTGCCATTCACGCTAGATAGGATCCTGAAGTAACAGATGTTCTTGTCGGTCACCGATGTCGAAAGTCCTGCACGCGAGAATTAAAGGCACCCCCAGCTTCGCCGCCGTCTCTTCCTCTCACCGCGTTCAATTCCGAAAGTACAATATGGTTTCACTCATTCGAATTCTCGCGGATCGACCGCGCCTCCGACTTGAGCTTCGATACTCTGAAAATCGCAGACGTAGTTTTCATTGACTAAACATCTATAGGGGCGTAGTGTCGCCTGCAAAAGGACTTTGCGAATGAAGATAACGGCCCGAGCAATAGAAGTTATTGCCAACGTTTTGATCATTGCGTTGGCTCTGTTGCTCGGAACCGTAGTTGTTCACAAATACTTTTTCAAAAAGAGCTCTCCAACTG
>JBKPNP010000373.1:0-2932 GCA_046732775.1 Acidobacteriota bacterium | reverse complement strand
CTTGCCCTCCGGTTATCCCTTCCAGCTTGATGCAAGGGTTAACTGAAGTAATAGTCATATCTTCGATTACTTCCAAACGGCAGGCGAGCGCGGGCTTGTTCTCCTGAGACTCGTCAGCGGTGTGGTACCAAACCTGGCAGTTTGTACACTCGCCATTCCAGCAAAAGTCCCCGTAAGAAATCGTCTTCAGCGACAGGAATTGGAAGCAGCGGAGCACGCGATTCTTTTCCGGCACCTCGACCTGATGGCCGAGCACGTTGATATTCACGAGGCGCTCATAAGGATCGAGTAAATCGTTGTCGAACGCGGGACCCGCAGGTTCCAGAGTTTGCTCACTCATGCGGGAAGTATAGCGGCTCAGTTTCGGAAAAGAATAGCGATCTTTCGTCCTCGTCGCTTAGCATCTTTTGCCTTACGTGGTTAAAATAAGACACACGCGAAGCGGAGGTGAGTTGAATTGTCGATCGTTATTTACACAAAGCCGGACTGTCCTTATTGCCAGCAAGCCCGTGATTTTTACAACGCTGAGGGTATCGCCTTTACCGAGTATGATGCGCAAAACAATCGGACGCGTCGTGCCGAAATGCTGAGCTTCTCAAACGGCGATCCGACTGTGCCGTGCATAGTCGAAAACGGCAAATACAAGGTGTCGGGCTGGGGCAATCCGCCACGCGGTTGAACCGTTCATGACTAACGGCCGTGCGCCGTTAACAAGTGTCGCTGGTCCTGCCCGGGTTGTTCTCCCCATAAACTTTCCAATGAGGCCCTCGAGATCATGAGAAACCACCATACTGTATTGCGCCTGTTCATATTCATTATTGTCGCCGCAGCCGCCGCGCTCGCGGTCGTGGCGCAAACAAATTCCGATTCGGACACATTACGACCACCTATGACTGAAAAGAAGAGTAAGACCACCAAGATTCATGACTACACGACGATCGATAATTACTTCTGGCTGCGTGAGAAGTCGAATCCCGAAGTCATCAAGCACCTGGAAGCGGAGAACGCCTACACCGAAGCGGTGATGAAGCCAACCGCTGCGCTGCAGGACAAACTCTACAAAGAGATGGTCGGCCACATTAAGGAGACAGACGTCACGGTTCCTTATCGTTGGGGCAACTATTTTTATTACTCGCGCACCGAGCAGGGCAAGCAGTATCCGATCAACTGTCGCAAGAAGGGCTCGCTCGATGCGCCTGAAGAAGTGGTGCTTGACCAGAACGCGATGGCGCAGGGCCTGAAGTTTTTTAGCGTCGGCACATTCGTCCCGAGCGACGACGGCAATTTGCTGGCCTACTCCACGGACACTACCGGTTACCGGCAGTACAAGTTGCAATTCAAAGATTTGCGCAGCGGACAAACGCTTCCGGAAATGTTTGAACGCGTCGGCAGTGTTGCGTGGGCTACCGACAACAAAACGATTTTCTTTACGACAGAAGACGCAGTCACGAAGCGGTCCGACAAGTTTTTCCGTCATGTGCTCGGAAGCGATAAGACCGATCTCGTCTTTGAAGAAAAGGATGAACTGTTCGACATCGGCGCCGGACGCTCGCGCGATAAGGCCGTTATCCTGCTCGGTTCTGAGAGCAAGACGTCGCAGGAATGGCGTTACCTCCCGGCGAACAATCCAAACGCCGAGTTGAAAATCATCAGCGCGCGCGAACCGGATCACGAGTACAACGTCGATCACCGCGGCGACCTTTTCTACATTCGCACAAACAAAGGCGCGAAAAATTTCCGGGTGGTGACCGCACCCGTTTCTGATCCCTCGCAGGCAAACTGGAAAGAACTGGTACCACACCGGCCCGCAGTGAAGGTGGAAGACATCGATCTGTTTGCGGATCACATGGTGCTCTCAGAGTGGGAAAAGGGCTTGCAGAAACTTGAAGTGCTCGACTTCAAGAAGAACAAAACGCAGTCAGTCACATTTCCGGAGCCGGTTTATTCGGCGACGTTGGCGCAGAATCGTGAGTTCGAGACCAGCGCGGTTCGTTATAACTACCAGTCGCTGGTGACGCCGAGTTCCGTTTTCGATTACGACGTGCGCACCGGCAAGAGCACGCTGCTCAAGGAAACCGAAGTGCCGGGAGGATTTAACCGAAACAATTACAAGTCAGAGCGTCTCTTCGCAATCGCCAAGGACGGCACGAAAATCCCGCTTTCAGTTGTATATCGCAACGGAACGAAACTCGACGGTTCGGCGCCGTTGCTGCTTTACGGTTATGGATCTTACGGCGTTTCCATCGCCCCAACGTTTAGTCCAAACCGTCTAAGCCTGCTCGATCGCGGCGCAATTTATGTCATCGCACACATCCGCGGCGGCGGGGAGCTCGGCGAAGAGTGGCGTGAAGCCGGGCGCATGATGAAGAAGATAAACACCTTCACCGACTTCATCGATAGCGCCGAATTTCTCGTGAAGAACAAATACACTTCGAGCGATCGTTTAGTGATTCAGGGCGGTAGTGCGGGCGGCTTGTTGATGGGCGCCGTAGCTAACATGCGTCCCGATCTATTTAAGGCAGTGGTCGCGCAGGTACCGTTTGTCGACGTGCTGAACACCATGCTCGATGCGTCGTTGCCGCTGACTACCAGCGAATACATCGAATGGGGAAACCCAAACGAGAAGTCCGCCTACGATTACATGCGGCAGTATTCACCCTATGACAACATCGCTGCGAAAAACTATCCCGCGATGTTGGTCAAGGTTTCGCTCAACGACAGCCAGGTGCCTTACTGGGAAGGCGCGAAGCTGGTGGCGCGTTTGCGCGATATGAAGACGGACAAGAATCCGTTGCTGTTGAAGGCGAATATGGGGGCAGGCCACGGCGGTTCGTCCGGCCGTTACGACTACCTGCACGAGGTGGCGTTTGATTACGCCTTCATGCTCTGGCAGATGGGGATTTCGAACTGAGGAAGAAGTAGACGGTAGACG
>JBKPNP010000372.1:0-1410 GCA_046732775.1 Acidobacteriota bacterium | reverse complement strand
GGAGCAGTTACGCGATGAATTTGGGCCGGTCGATATCATGATCGCCAACGCCGGTATTGGCCCGACGCGTGATGCGGCTGCGATCGACGCTGAGGAAATCGCGGGTGTCATCAACGTAAACGTCATCGGTGCGTCGAACAGCGTCGCCGCGGTCATTCCGCAGATGGTTGAAAGAGGCAGCGGCCAACTGGTAATCATTTCGAGTCTGGCGGCCTATCGCGGGCTTCCGAAGTCGGCAGCTTATTGCGCCAGCAAGGCTGCAGTGTCAGCGTTTTTTGAAAGTCTGCGCCTGGATCTGGCGCCGAGAGGGATTGACGTCACCATTATTCATCCCGGGTTCATCAAGACAGCGTTAACTGCGGGGCGTGAGGCGGAGATGCCTTTTCTGATGGAACTGGATGACGCAGTTAAGAGGATGGCTCGTGCAATCGAGCAGCGCCGCAAGCGTTACTCATTCCCATGGCAGCTGGCCACGATCGTCCGCGCCGGAATGATCATGCCGATCTGGATGTATGATCAGATTTCACGTGCGAATTCATTCAGGGAATGAATGTGCTTTGAGCTTTGGTCTTTGGGCTTGGGCCTTGAACGTCCTTAGCGATTGATTTCGGGGCCAAGACCGAAGACCAAAATACAAAGCACAAAGCACAAAGTTCTAGGTACAAAGTTCAAAGTTTAATGTCTCTTTTACAAGCCATCATCCTTGGTATCGTCCAGGGACTTACCGAATTCATCCCTATCAGCTCTACCGCCCATCTGGTTTTTGCGTCGCGTTTAATAGGTCTTTACGACGGCGTTGACGCAGTCCTGAAAGCGGAACAAACCACGGCCACCATCGCGGTTATTCAACTCGGTACGCTGCTCGCCGTCCTGATTTATTTCGCGCGCGACATCATCAACATCACCATTGCATTCGTCCGGGATCACCTGGCGCTGCTCGGTGGACGCCGGCGAGTGGACGGCAGCGTCAAGCTTTCGCATGACGCCTGGCTTGGTTGGCTGGTAATTCTCGGATCGATACCCGTTGCGGTAGTCGGCTTGGTATTCAAACGTCAGATCGAAGGGACCTTTACCAAAAACCTCTGGGTCATTGCAGTGATGATGATTGTGGTCGCCGTGTTACTGCTGATTGCCGAACGCGTGGGACGAAGAGAGCGTTCGATGGAGCAACTCGGAATTTCTGACGCCCTCGCAGTGGGCGGTTCACAGGTGTTGGCGCTGATACCAGGTTCCAGCCGTTCGGGCTCAACGATTATGGGTGGGCTGTTTTCGGGTTTAACTCGGGAGACCGCCGCTCGCTTTTCCTTCCTGCTGTCGATTCCAGCGATTGCCGCCAGCGGCGTGCTCGAGTTGAAAGAAGCTATTACGAAATTGCCCGACGGAACCTACTTGCCGTTAGTGGTCGCGACC
>JBKPNP010000371.1:0-1038 GCA_046732775.1 Acidobacteriota bacterium | reverse complement strand
GACGCGTTCCATCTCACCATGCCTGATGAGAGCGGTTCGGGCGCGATCCGCGCCATGAAGAAGACAATCCGCGACGCCGCCATTCAGCCCGAACAAGTGGGCTACATCAACGCGCACGGAACGTCTACGCCCTACAACGATAAGTTCGAGACGCTCGCGATCAAGACTACTTTCGGTGAGCACGCTTATAAGCTCGCCGTCAGTTCAACCAAGTCAATGACCGGCCATTTGCTCGGCGCCGCTGGTGGCATTGAAGGCGTATTCTCAGTTCTCAGTTTGCATCGTAAGACGCTGCCGCCGACGATCAACTACGTCAATTCGGACCCCGAGTGCGATTTGGATTACGTGCCAAACGAGCCGCGGCAGGTAGAGGTTGAGTACGCGCTCTCGAATAGTTTTGGGTTTGGCGGAACGAATGCGGCGCTGCTGTTCAAGCGCTACGAACAGTGAGCAGTAAGCGGTGAGCAGTGAGCAGTACAGCGCGATAACGAACGGGGCGGTAGGACGGCATCAATCACGAGCCCGAAGATCCGCTAACTGCTGCCTACCGTCTACTGTCTACTGACTACTGACTACTTTTTATGAAAATAATAGTAATGATGAAGCAGGTCGCAAACAAAGATGCGATTCTGCGAATAAACAAAGAGGGCACCTGGATCGAAGAGGCCGACCTGTCCTTCGAGGTCAGTGAGTCAGACGGTTACGCACTTGAAGAAGCTTTGCGCGTGCGCGAAAAGCTCGGCGGGGAAGTTGTCGTTTGCTCAATGGGACCGCAGCGCGTGAAGAGTGTGATCAAAGATGCTCTCGCGCGCGGCGCTGACCGCGCCATACATGTGGTTGGCGACAATCTGGGAGCCCTATCACCTTACGCGGGGGCGAGCGTGCTTGCCGATGCGATTCGCGACGAGAACCCTGATCTCGTTTTCACTGGCCTGCAGTCGGACGATTACGGCTACGGTCAAACGGGCGTGATTCTCGCGGAACTGATGGGCCTGCCGCACGCAACGATCGTGATTGAAGTCGACGCGGGCGGCGAAA
>JBKPNP010000370.1:0-5294 GCA_046732775.1 Acidobacteriota bacterium | reverse complement strand
TTTGATCGAAACGGAATGCGTGGGCGCGAATCGCGTCCGAGTTCCATTCGAGCGTTTCGAAGCTTTCGATTGCCTGCACAAGTGAGGCGGAGTTTGGGTCATCGAAGAAGAGGCCGGTAACAGCTTCTACCACCGTCTCCGTCGCACCACCACCACGGAAAGCGATCACGGGACGCCCCGCCGCATTTATCTCGAGCGGCGTCATGCCGAAGTCCTCTTCCCCGGGAAAG
Source organism: Acidobacteriota bacterium (assembly GCA_046732775.1). Classification (GTDB taxonomy): domain Bacteria; phylum Acidobacteriota; class Blastocatellia; order Pyrinomonadales; family Pyrinomonadaceae; genus PSRF01. The sequence continues at coordinate 5,064 of JBKPNP010000370.1, read as the reverse complement.
ATCAGTGCGCGGCAGCGCGCCGCGTAGTGCGTGACCGCCTCATCGCTCTGACGTCCGAGAAACCGAACGGTACTGCCTGCCATCCGCTCCAGCCGCAGTCTATCGGGGCCGTCGCCGATGACTACGAGTTGACGCTTCAGCCGCGTACACGCTTCAACCGCAAGATCGATTCGCTTATACGGAACGAGTCGGGAAAGGATCAGGTAATAATCTTCAGGCTCAACGTTCGGCTCACTTTGAAAACGCGAGACATTGATTGGCGGCGGAATGACAGTCGACTCACGGCCGTAGATTTTTTTGATGCGCTCGGCGACCACTTGCGAGTTCGCGATGAAATAATCCGGTTGTCGCGACGCTCTTAAATCCCAACGCTTCAATCCGGCCAGCAGGAGGGGCAACAGCTTACGCGCCAGGAAACCAAATTCCGCACGCTCGCTGTAGTCGGCATAACGCCAAACCCAGCGCATCGGCGTGTGACAGTAACAAACGTGAACTGCATCGCGACGCTTGCGCACGCCTTTGGCGTAGCCGAAGCAGCTGCTGACGATTAAGTCATACTTCGACAAATCCACTGATTCAACCGCCAGTGGATAGAGCAGAAAGTAGTGGCGAAAGAACCGCTTCAACGCCGGAAGGTATTGCATCCATGAAGTCTTGATCGCTATCTGACTCAAACCTTTGGACAAGACTTCCGGCACCACCGCCGTTGTATGCAGTACAGCCTGCGGCAGCAAGTTATAAATTTCTTCAGCAACTTTTTCCGCGCCACCCATCTGCGCAAAGTTGTCGTGGAAGACGGCAACGTTCGACGCCCGTGGCGATCGCCGTGTCGGTTGTCGAGGATCCGGTTGGCGCACGACGCCGGTATAGACCGCTTCCAACGCAGAAATGAATTTACTTATCGAAAACTTTGCCGACACCTGGCGTCGAGCGTTTGTAGCTAAGGTCGCGCGCAACTCCGGTTGTTGGAGCAGAGAGACAATTCCGTCGCTGAGACTCTTGCCGTCTCCCGAAGGAACCAGCCAGCCATTCGAGCCGTGCCTGATCAATTCCGGCACCCCGCCCACGGCCGTTGAAAGAATCGGCGCTCCACCAGCGAATCCTTCAAGCACAACTAAAGGACAAGCTTCGGTAGTCGAGTTCAAAACAAGTAAATCGAGTGAACGAATTATCTCCGGCACATCTGACCGTTGACCGAGGAAGCGCACGCGCTTCGTAATGTCAAGATTCTTGGCATGCTCGACGAGACGTTCGCCATAACCATTGTCACGGTTAAAAATCTCGGAGCCGGCTACAAGGAGAACTGCATCAGGGACCTTCTTAAGCACGTCTGCAAACGCCGTGAGCAACTCAAACTGACGCTTCACGGGTGAGAGGTTTCCGATGATTCCGACCACCGGGTCTGTCGCTCGCAGCCGGAGACGTTTGTGAAACTCGCGCTTGTTATCGCCTGCAGCAAACTTTTGCGTATCAACGGCATTGTGAACCACGACGATGTTTGCTCGCCGCGTAAACCGCCGCAAGAGTTTTCCGCGCAACTCACCGGCTGCTGCTTCAGACACGGCCACAATGCGAACTGGCGGCAGCAGCAAAATGAACCATCGAATGAACGTGCTGATGGGATGCGGACGAATTACATCGTGAACGTGCCAGATGATCGGCAAGCCGAGTCCGACTGTGGCCGCTGAAATCACAAGTCCGGCACGAATACTGTTCGCGTGAACGACATCAGACTTCGATTCGCGCACGTGGCGGCGCACCTGTGTCAGCACCGAGAGAAATGAAACGAGGTATCGCATCAACAACGCCGGGCGCCAGGTAAATCGCGCCTGCAGCTCGTCAACGTTTAAGCAGCGCACGCCGCCAGCTCTCGCGTTGTTTTGCAATTCGCCTTTTGGACTAAGGAGTTGCGCCGCAAACTGATCGCGTTTGAGTTGGCCAAGAATCATCAGCAGCACTCGCTCGGCGCCGCTTACCTGTCCCGTGTGGTTGTAAAATAGGATCTTCACTCGGCTAATCACGCGTTATGAATTCGATCTCAGATTCGTCGTTCGCTAATGCACCGGCGTGGGCTCGTCCCTCCTGTGCACTAAGCCAGCCGATAATCAGCCAACCAAGTGGCGCCACTGCGTAAAGCGAAAAGGTCAAGCCAAAAAAATTGTTCAGCAGGAATACCGGCATTAGTGCTGCGATGATTCGCGCCAGCGTGGCTTCCGGCGTTGTGAGGGTTGTTCGTCTCGTCTGCCGAACGGCGAAAACCGACGCGCGTCCGAGGATCCAGACAAAGAGCAACGCGCCGGGTATGCCAACAGCTACTGCCAGCGTCAGAATGAAATTGTCGATCGCGGTCTCGTCGTTAATGCCTGAAAACTTCAGAGCCCCGAGCGAGCCTGCGCCGAGCCCCGCTCCCAACGGCCGGTAAGGAATCACATTCGTTACCAGGTCTTTCCAAACTTCGAGACGCACGTAGAGGCTGTCTTCTCCCGTAGGTTTCAGCGTTCCGCGTTGTGTATGCGACAGCAACGTGCCAACCGTCTCACTCTCTTCCTTGTTCCACATTTCATCTTCGGAAGGTGGCTTCGCCAGCACTGCGATCAGCAGAACCGGCAGCAGCAACATCGCCAGCCGAACGAAGAAGCCGCGAGAGTTTCGCGCGCCAAGTAAAACCAGCGAGCCAAAGCAAAGCAGCAAACCGAAGATTGCGGTTCGTTGTCCGGTGAACATAAGAACAGTGGAAAGACAACCGCCGCAGATGAACCACGCAGCTCGCTGCCACAGTTGTTTTGCCCCGGCGCCAAATCCAAAAGCGATGACCGCTCCGATTGCGATGTAACGTCCCCACTCTTCAGCGTTGGTGAAGGTTGCAACCGGACGCTTAACGTGACCGACCCCAATCGACACATAGAACTCGACGTTCTCCAGCCAATACCGCTCGAATTGCGCATAACCCCATACGAGTTGGTAAACGCCGTAGAGCGAGCAAACGATTCCGAGCGCGACAACCAACTTCAGCGTCAGCTGCATGAAGCGCGAACTTACGTACTGTCCAAAATAGAACCAGCTGACCGGCACGAGAATCAGCATCGCGCCTGACAAGCCAATCATCAGGCCGCCCTGAAGTGGGTTGAAGATTTGCACCACGAAGATTGCTGCCAGCAAGGACACGGCGCCTGCGAGTGGAGTCGCGCGAACCAGGCTCAACCGCTGTCGCTGCAGCAACATGATGAAAGCCATGAGCGCAATGGCCGGCGTGAGCAGGTGGATCGGATCGAATTGAGAGTAGTCAACGATTAGGTACTGCGCGCGACGAATTAACCCGCGAAACGGTTCAAAGACGATCATGGCAATCAACCCTGCTTCGAGGCTGACCACCAACGGTATTGCCATCACGAAAAACAACGCCCCGAGGATCCAGCCACGCAGCAACTGCCCTGCACCGATGATGGCAAGGACTGTAAACGCCGCTACAGCCTGCAATGGCGCTAGCCATAGGATTGGCGTGCGTCGCGGAAGCTCAATGTCAGTAACGATATTGGCGCTCATCTTACGTAGAAGACTTCGGTGTTAGACCCGGATTAGCCGCCGGTGAAAACCGTAAAAGCAACCTCAGTTGATTCAGCGGAATATCGCTGGTGCGTGGTCGCAGATAACTCCACGCGCTCTTTTTTCTTTCCCGGATCAAGTAGATGAAGGCAATCGCCATCATCACGCTATAACCAAGCAGCGACGCGAGCGCGGCGCCCGCGATGCCGTAGCGCGGCAAAAGCGTCAGCAGCGCGACGACAGTGACAAGTGCCGAGGCGACACGCGCGACGGTCGCCAGTCCCGGGTGGCCAAATCCGTTCAGACCACTGATCGCGATCCCGCCGGCAGTCAGGACAACCGAGGCCAGTAAGAGAATCCGCAACGTGCCGCCGGCTGCGCGAAAGTTTTCGCCATAAACAAAACGAAGGATGTGTGGCGCCGCGAGCCACAGTGGAAACAGCACGAGCAAGTGTGTGTAAACCGTGAGCCGTAAACTTCGCGCCAGCAAATTGTCAGCGTGCTCGGAACGTTTCTCGGCGGCGACTTCGGGCATGACCGCGTCTGCAACTGAACTGGCGAGGATGGCAGTAATCTCGGAAAGCCGAACCGCCACGAAGTAGAGTCCGATCGCTGTACTTGAAGCCAAACCGCCCAGCAGTAATTGATCCATCCTAAGCGTTGCGAAATCAGCAACGGTGCCGGGGTACCCGCGCAGTCCATAGTTCAGCGCGTCGCGCCATGCTTTCCAGCCGGGGGTCCAACTCGGATGGAACTCGCGTAACACGGCGAAGACGGCCAGGCCCATCGCCGTGAACTGTCCGGCCATGGCTGAGAATGCCGCGGTCTGCACTGTCAAATGACCCAACAACCATAGAACTAAATACGCGGCCGCCTGCACCACAAACGTGACCAGTTTGGAAGCGCCCGCCCAACCAAACCGCCGGCCCCCTTCGAGCAAGCCAATCATCAGAAACTGAACCAGCGCCGCGGGAATGTTTAAGAGGTAAATGCGCACCAGCCGCATCACCTCGGGACTGCGGTCGCCAACGAGATGCGGAATAATCAATTCGCCGGCTGCGAGAGCGAGTAAACCAACCACTAGGGAAAACAGGATCGCGTTTGAGAACAACATCGAAACGCATTCAGGGTCTTTCGCGACCCAGTAACGATGTGCCTGCGTCAAACCAAACGTGACCAGCATCGCGCAGACAGGCGGCCACAACATCACCACCAGCAAATCGCCGCGGCCCGCCGGACCGAGCGCCCACGCGCTCAGGAGACTGGTTAGCACGCCGCACAAGAGTATTAATGCGTTGGTGCTGAAAACGAGTTTGATGTTGCGAGCGACCATTATTTTTAGATTGGAACCAGCGCTTGGCCGCCGGGAGTGAAACTAAACTGCTCCCTCGGTTGAAAGGATGGCGGGAATGGTGCGCAGCAGAATTTTGCAGTCGAGCGCCAGTGACCAGCGGTCGATGTATTCGAGATCCAACTGCATCCATTCCTCGAAGGAAAGGTTACTGCGACCCGACACTTGCC
>JBKPNP010000369.1:0-2374 GCA_046732775.1 Acidobacteriota bacterium | reverse complement strand
GCCGCCACCTCTCGCCGAACAATTGCCAGCGCCTGTGGGCGATCCATCGTTGTCCGAACTGCGAAATGGTTCAGGCTGGGCGTGCTTTGCAGATGAGGAACGTAAAGATCGAGTCGAGAAGTTTGCAGTTCGCGATAACGGACATCGCCAACTACCCCCACAATCATGCGCCACTGCTCTTCGGGGTCTGCCGGATCAAGTTTCAAGCGTTTGCCGATGGCAGCGGCGGGCGAGCCATAAAATTGCGTCGCCATCGTTTCGCTAATCATGACGACGCGCGGATTTTCCGCCTTGTCCTGCTGATCGAATTCGCGGCCGGCCTTGAGCGGGATTGAGAAGGTGCGGAAGTAATGAGGCGTGACCGACTCGTAGTTCAACAGCGCATTTTGCCGCGCCTCATCGAGTGATTGGCCTTCCAACGCGTACGGGTAATCGAAGCCGACGGTGCCTTCGAGGGGCCGGATCAACACGCCGCTCGCGGCAATCACTCCGGGCTGCGCTTCCAGCCGTTCGACTAGTTGACGGAAGAAGTCGCGGCGCGCTTCGACCTTTCGATATTCAGGCCCGGTGAGACGCAGCTGCATCGACAGCACCTGGTGCGGATCAAAGCCAAGGGGCACGCGTTTCAAGTTAACGAAGGTACGCAGCACGAGCGTAGCGCCCGCCAGCAGGACAATCGTCATCGCCACTTCGCCGACTATCAAAGCGCCACGAAGCCGGTTGGCGCCGCGGGCGTTGACGAGCCGCGTGCCGGCGTCGTTCATCGTTTCGTTTAGGTTGACGCGCGAAACAGATAACGCCGGCAGCAAGCCAAAGATCGCAATCGTCACCAGCGTGCACGCCAAACTAACGAGCAGCACCGTGCCATTGATGTTCACCTCTTCGAGGCGCGGTATATCTCCGGGCGCGATCGTTTTTAAAAGCGCTAAGAGCCAGTAAGCGAGCAGTACTCCAGCGGCGCCACCCGCCAACGCGAAGGCGAGGCTTTCGCACATCAACTGCCGCGTCAGCTGCCAGCGACTGGCGCCGAGCGCGGCGCGCACAGCCAGTTCCTTGCGTCGCGAGGTCGCGCGTGCGAGCAGCAGGTTGGCGACGTTTGCCGACGCGATCAGCAACAGCATTCCGGTGGCGACGAACAAGGCCCACAGCGCAGACTTTGCGCTGCCGAAAAGATGATCAGGCAGCGGCGTAAGTACCGCGCGATAGCCGCCGGCTTTCATTTCGGGATGCGCTGTCGCAACGCGACCGATGATTGTGTTGAGTTCTGCTTCGGCCTGACCGAGACTAACGCCTGGTTTCAATCGCCCGATTGCCTGAAGGTACGTCGCACCCCGGCTCTCGAGTGCGCGCGGGTCCATGCCCGCCAGCAACGGCTTCCAAAGGTCCACTCCTTTCGGAAACTCAAAGTTGGCCGGCATCACGCCAATCACAGTGAAGGGTTGCTGGTTTAGAGTGATTGATTGGCCGACGAGGTTTGGATCGGCATCAAATCGATCTCGCCAGAGTCGATTACTGACTACAACTACGTTAGGCGCGTTGATTTGATCGTCCTGTTCGTTGACGACGCGGCCCAGCGCCGCCTGTACTCCGAGTATTGAAAAGAAACTTCCGGACACTTTCGAGCTTTCGAGTTGCACCGGGTCGCCGCGACCGGTCAGCACGTAGCCGTAACCGTAAATTGTGGTGGGCATCGCGGCCAGATTCGTGAAGCTCTGGTTCTGTGATTGCCAATCGCGAATTTCAGCGATTGACAGTTCGACGAAGGGCGTGTTTGCAGTCGTGTCCTTTTCCCAGGCAACGACCAAACGCTCCTGTTCCGGAAACGGCAGCGGACGCAGCAGCACCGCATAGACGACGCTGAAGATCGCCGTGTTAGCGCCGATGCCGAGAGCCAGCGTCAGCACAATTACCGCCGCGAAGCCCGGCTTCTTCAGCAGTGCGCGCAAACCGTAGCGAACATCTTTAAGTATCGTCGTCATGCTTTATTCATAACGCAGGGCCACCAGTGGATCGACTTTCGTTGCCCGCCGCGCCGGCAGATAACATGCAAACAACGTCACCGTAAACAGCGCGCCGATCACAATTGCGAAAGTGGACAAGTCAGTAGTCTGCACCTCGAAAAGCAGACTGCGGAGCAGCCGTGTCAGTGCCAGAGCGCCAACGACGCCCAGCACGAGGCCGGCAACGGCCAGCGTCAAGCCCTGTCGCAAAACCATTTTCAAAATGTCGGAAGGTTTTGCACCGAGCGCCATGCGCACCCCGATGTAATGCGTTTGCTGGCTGACGGAGTAAGACACGACGCCGTAAATGCCAATCGAAGCGAGCAACAAGGCGACTCCGGCAAAGATGCTGATCAGCAATGCCGGAAAGCGGC
>JBKPNP010000368.1:0-1590 GCA_046732775.1 Acidobacteriota bacterium | reverse complement strand
ACTGCGTTTCCTCATTCTTGCTTCGCCTTCCGGAATAGTGTCTGTCAGCTTCGCTTTGTGCTTTTCCCGCTCGCGAGCGGTCGGCGAAGATTGCTCGCGCGCTGACACCGCTTCACGCATGCGCTCGTTTTTCTTGTCTGTCCTCTCGCCGCCTTTCTTCTGTCGATCCTTATCTGACATGATTCCTCCCCATGATGTTCGACAAACTTCAGTTTGTCGTTTTCGATTGCGCGGTCAACTGTTTGTCGGACACTGCCGATTGCTCTTCATCTTCGTCAACCGCACTTAAATCGCTGTTCGCGGGTCCCTGAAAAACTTTGCCCATCGCGTCGTAACGGGAACCATGACACGGGCAGTCCCAGGTGTTTTCCATCGAATTCCATTTCACGATGCAACCAAGATGGCGGCAAACTGCAGACCGCTCGTGAACCTCGCCGGCCGGATCACGATAGACAGCAACTTTGCGCAAGCCCCGCGAAATGATCGCGCCGGCGCCCGGCTTAATTTCGTCTACAGAATCAACATCGCCGGCCACCACCAAATCGGTGTACTGCGCGGCCACGTTTAGATTTTCCCTGGCAAACTCGGGCAGCGCCTTCAGCGTGACACGCGATGGATCGTAGAGCTGCTCCCACGGGTTCTTGCGTCCAAAGATCAAGTCAGTCAGCAACAGACCGGCGATTGTTCCGTGCGTCATACCGTTGCCGGAATCGCCTGTGGCAATAAACACGTTCTTCGCGTCCATCGGATTCCTGCCAATGAATGCGAGGCCGTCAATCGGCTCCATCACTTCGCCTGACCAGCGAAACTCAATCGCTTCGACCATCGGAAAACGATGCTTCGTCCAACGTTCGAGCGCGCCAAAGCGCTTGTTGCCGTCGTTCTCCTGTCCGGTCTTGTGGTCCTCGCCGCCGACGATCAAAAGATCGTACGCCGTCGCGCCTTTGCCCACAGTCTCCAGCCGCAAATAGTGATACGGATCGGGCGTGTCCCAATAGAGTCCGCGCGTCACAGACCCTTTCGGAATGCGCGCGCCGATCACATAGGTTTGATAGGGCGCTTGCTTGGTGTGAATGGCGATCAGATCGTTGACGGGCGTGTTCGTCGCTACAACCACAGCTCCTGCTGTGACGACGCCACCGCCGGAAGTTTCAACGCGGGCTTGTTTGCCGCCTTCGATCTCGTTTGCATGCGTCTGCGTAAAAATTCGACCGCGGTTTCGTTTGATTGCATCAGCCAAACCAGACAGGTATTTCAAGGGATGAAACTGCGCCTGGCGCGGAAAGCGTAAAGCCGGACCGGTGTGGTAAGACTCCCAGGGCACACGATCCACTTTTTCGATGTCAGTCAGTCCGGCGCGGTGAGTTGCCTCGAGTTCGTCGTCCAGAATCTTGGTCGATTCGCGTGGCGGTACAAACAGGTAACCATCGAGCCGTTCAAATTCGCAGTCAATGCTTTCCTGGTTGACGATGGATTCGATGGCATCAATCGCGGCGGTATGGCTTTCAGCGGCCAGGCGTGCGCCTTCTTCCCCGTGCAGACGTTCGAGCTCGAAGTAACGATCGTCGAGGGCGTTTACCAGGTGAGCGG
>JBKPNP010000367.1:0-15007 GCA_046732775.1 Acidobacteriota bacterium | reverse complement strand
GGCTTGCCCCCGCTTCTTGAACTCGACTCTTTAGAAACAGCTTTTAGACGTCCAGATTTCTAACGTCCAGAGCGTTATCTTCGATGAACTTGCGCCTCGGCTCGACCGCGTCACCCATCAGCACCGTGAAGATGTCGTCGGTTTCAACTGCGTCGTCGATCTTCACCTGCAACAGCGTTCGCTTCTCGGGATTCATGGTTGTTTCCCAAAGCTGATCAGGGTTCATCTCACCCAGCCCTTTGTAGCGCTGTATGGACAAATCCTTCTTCGCCGCGGCCAGCACCTTTTCGAGCAACTCCTCGCGCGTCGGAATTTCTTCACTGGTGCCGTTGGTACCGGTGATGAACGGAGCGGCCAACGTGTCTTCGAGTGACATGTAGAGTTCGACAGCCTTTTGAAATTCTACGAAGCTGGCGAAATTCCAGTCGATAGCCAAACTCAATCCAGCCAGGGTTGTCGTCTCAATTTCCCACAAGCCGTGTTCCTCATCACTCGTCAACTCGGTTTCATAACCGGCTTTCGCAACTGCGTCTCGAACCTTCGTCATCAAGGCGCTGCTTTGGAATACAGAACGGAGCGTCGTTCCCTCTTTGCGAAGCACGCCCTTCTTACCGCCGAAGGCCTCGAGCAAGGTGTCGAGCAGATGTCCATCGCCGCCGAGACGCCGCGTCGCTCGTTCGTGATACCGCTTCAGGTCGACAAGGCTTTCGAGCGACTGCGCCAGTTCGCCACCTTCGATGTCGTGGTTAGCACCAACCGACTTAACCGTCATGTCGGCAGTCGCCATCCGCATCAGATAGCGAATCATCAGGCTTTCGTCTTTGATGTACTCCTCTTTTTTGCCGCGCTTCACTTTGAACAGCGGCGGCTGCGCGATGTAAACGTATCCGCGCTCGACGAGCTCAGCCATCTGCCGGTAGAAGAACGTCAGCAGGAGCGTGCGGATGTGTGAACCGTCGACGTCGGCGTCGGTCATCAGAATTATTTTGTGATAGCGAAGCTTGCTCGCGTCAAAATCTTCCTTGCCGATGCCGGTGCCAAGTGCGGTGATCAGAGCTTTAATCTCACTGTGTCCGAGCATGCGATCGAACCGGGCTTTTTCAACGTTTAAAATCTTGCCCTTCAGCGGCAGGATAGCCTGGTTCTTGCGATCGCGGCCCTGCTTGGCAGACCCGCCTGCCGAGTCGCCCTCGACGATGTAAATCTCAGAAAGCGCCGGATCTTTCTCCTGACAGTCGGCCAGTTTGCCGGGAAGCATCGAGCCGCTCAATGCGCCCTTGCGCACAATTTCGCGTGCTTTTCTGGCGGCTTCTCTCGCGCGCGCGGCATCGACTGACTTGCCGACAATCTTTCGAGCCACGGTGGGATTTTGTTCGAGATACTCAGTCAGCCGTTCATTCAAAAACGATTCTACCGCGCCCTTCACATCCGAATTGAGCTTGCCCTTTGTCTGTCCTTCAAACTGCGGCTGTGGAAGCTTGACGGAAATCACCGCCACGAGGCCTTCGCGCACGTCATCACCCGTCAAGGAGCCTTTGAAGTTCTTAGCCAACCCTGAAGACTGTGCGTACGCGTTTACGGTTCGAGTGAACGCTGAGCGAAATCCGGAGAGGTGCGTGCCGCCGTCGACCGTGTTGATGTTGTTAGCGAATGAATAGACTTTCTCGTCGTAGCCGTCGTTGTATTGTATGGCCACTTCAATCGACAGGGCGTCGCCCTCTTTCTCGAAGTAGAGCGGTTTGTCGTGCAGCGTCGTCTTGTTCTTGTTTAGATGTTTTACGAATTCCGCGATCCCGCCTTTGTAATAAAACTCGTGCGCGCGCTCCGGCTCTTCGCGTTCGTCTTTTATCGTTATCCGAATGCCTTTGTTTAGAAACGCCTTCTCTCTTAAACGCTCAGACAATTTGTCGAAACTAAAAACGGTGTGATCAAAAATTTGGCCGTCTGGCTTGAAGGTAATCTTCGTGCCGCGCTTGCGCGTCTTGCCCGTCTGCTCCAAACGCGCCACCGGAATCCCGCGAACGTATTCCTGTTCATAGGTCTTTGCGTCACGCCAGATTTCCAGGTGCAACGTTTCGGAAAGAAAGTTAACGCACGACACACCGACTCCGTGTAAGCCTCCCGAAACTTTGTACGCGTTCGAGTCGAACTTCCCGCCGGCGTGAAGTTTAGTCATGACTACTTCAGCCGCGGACTTTCGTTCCTTCTTCATCTCATCGACGGGAATGCCGCGACCGTTGTCGACCACCGTGATTGAGTTATCGAGATGGATCGTTACCTCAACCGTGTCGCAATAACCGGCCAGAGCTTCATCGATTGAGTTATCAACCACCTCATAAACCAGGTGATGCAAACCAATCTCACCGGTTGAGCCGATGTACATCGCGGGGCGTTTTCGCACCGCCTCGCGGCCTTCAAGCACAGCTATCGAAGATGAATCGTAGGTGTGCGGTTTCTTGCCCGTTACTGTTGTTCCAGCTGTCGTCAATACAAATCTCCTTAATACCAATCGATCGAGTTTAGGAACGCTGCTGCGCCGCCTACTGTCCCACTTCTGCCGCCGTTGAAGACGCCGTAAAAGCCGTCTCGCTCAGTTCCGCTGACCAGGCCTTTCCCTGGACGATCTCATGAACGGTAGCCTTGGAAAGGAAGCCTTCGAGATGGTTTCTCTTCGACGTAGTAATGAATGTTTGAGTACGTCCTTCAAGAAACTCCAACAGACGTTTTATGCGCTTTTCGTCCAGTTCCGCGTCGACGTCGTCAACGAGGAAAACAGGGTAATCCTGATGCTGGGAATTATACACTGAAATCGCCGCTAAGTCTAATAGTAACAATGCGCTACGCTGTTGGCCGGAGCTTCCGTAAACGCGCATTTCCCGACCGGCCAAATGGAGCGCGAGGTCGTCTCGATGAGGTCCGATTAGCGAGCGTCCGGCAGCCAGTTCGGCGGGCAATCGCAGCTGTAAACGCTCTCTCAAAAGGGCTTCGTAGTTACTCAATTCGCCCTTGCTTTCCAACGCAGACGCGTAACGGATTTCCAGCTCGGCCGGCTCAAACAAATTTCGCTCGAGCGCAAGGTTCAACCGCTCTGTGTAGTCGACGCGCGCTCGATGAATTTCCGTCCCCAGGATCGCTAATTGATCGTTCCAGGGCGTTATCAAATCCTCAACGACGTCCTGACGAAAATCTTGCTCCGCCGCGTCCTGCAAAATTCGGTTTTTCTGTTTCAGTATCTTGTTGTAATCCGCGACCGTGCGAATGTACGCCGGCCGCAGAGACGCAACTCCACGATCTATGAAGTGGCGCCGCGCTTCCGCTGTTCCTCTTACCACTTCGAGTTGGTCGGCAGTAAAAGCGAAGACCTGCAGCTGGCCGAGGTATCTGGCGAGTTGTTCTCTCTTGCCGTTGATGGAGATCGTTTTCGTGTTCTCGACTAGAGTGACCCGCAACTGGCGCTGCAGATCCGTGCCGGCGGAAACGTCTCCCTGAATGAAAGCGGTTTGTTCTCCGAAACGAATAGCTTCTTGCAGCCGTTGAGTGCGAAAGGATTTGGATCTCGAAAGGGTGTGAATGGCTTCGAGCCAGTTTGTTTTACCCTGGCCGTTATTGCCGTAGATGATGTTGAGCCCCGGTCCCCACGAGATTTTTCCGCTTAGGTTGCGAAAGTTATGTACCTCGAGAGATTGCAGGATCATCAATGAATTTTAGCATTAGCGAGGCCGAAGCGTTGTGAAGAAACGATTGGAGACGGCAAACGGATCGGGTTTCGATGATTACTTCACTATCTCGAAGTCGATCCACTGTGTTTCCGTTCCCTGATTCTGTTTGGCCAAGAGATCGGTAACAGTTACTTGAAGGATATAATCGCCGGGAGTCATCTCGGTACCCAACTGAAGACCGCTCCCCGCGATGATGCGTTGCATATCGGTCTGTCCCGTTAAATCAACGGGCGTGGGTTGTCCTTCAAAAACGACCTTCCCTTCGCGAATGATGCGCATCGTCGTCACAAGTTTAGGTTGCTGTGTTTTATCTAGTTGCGCATTGTAAATAACGTAGCCGTAATAAAGGTTAGACGGCGTCTGGAACTTTCGGCGCGATGGGCCGGACATTGCCTCCCTCTCCGTACGAGCGATCGACGGCTGAAGGCCGGACGCATCGTTTGAATCGACATATCCGGAAGCAGTGATACCGGACAACGCCAACTTGTCGTTCTTAAGATCAGGTACCTCGACGAACTGCCCGGCGGAACCAATACGTGACGTACTCGCATCCCGTAGGGCAACTCGGAACTGATACGAGCCTGGTTTCGGAACCGGCAGGACTAAACGATAGACCAGACCGCGGCCGATTACATCGTCGTAAGCCTTTCGCCGCAGCCGCAGTGTTCGAGTTTCAGTTACCGTCTTAACAACCGTGCCATTATCGCCAAAGATTACTCCGCCCAAATCGAACACCGCCTGGCGCCAATCGTCCGCCTCTTCCGAGAAGGTTAAATCGCGGGCCGGAAAATAGAGAAAGGAATGAAGTTCGCTACCGTTTGCCGCTGTATTGACGAAAAGAGCGGTCAAGTCCAGGTCGATGTCTGCCGCCGCAAAAGGCGACATGAGGGCCAGGTTTATCCGGTCGCGAGCCGTTCGCTGTGGTTGTGTCTCTGCGTCGGTGGCGCCGAAAAAGCCTTCTCGTGTACGCAGCGCCACGCCTGGTCGCTTCACTCGAGCCCTGATGTGGTGGTAGCGCCGATTGAATGTGTCCTCAGTTGGCCTATACCCAATAAGGTAATAGCCCTCCTGATCCTTCATAATCCTTGGGAGCTGGAAGTCGTTGGAATTGCGAATCAGAAATCCTCCGGTCTCTCGGGCCATCAGATCACCACCACCCCGGGCGTCTTGTATTTGATGGGACCTGCCTGCGATCACCAACTGCGGAGTCACACCCGGACGTATGCCATTCTTTGGGAAGTTGTCGGCTGCAGTAATGGCTGTGGGCTGAAGACCCGAGGTATCAACAGCATAAATAACCACTGAAGCTCGAATCGCCTGCTCAGCTATTTTCATTAGCGCTGATTCAATGCTCAACCCGGGAGGGTCGTCATTCGTAACTGACGGTGTTTCTCGACTCCCTGCGTCGCCACTTAGTCCTGAGTCATTTGTTGAAGTGAGCGATAAAACGGTGCGTGGTAAATTATCAGAAAAGACTACCATTGCCTTGCGCCCCGGCAACTCAGCTAACCCTTGCACTACGAAACTGAGTGCGCGTGCACTTAACTTCTCAGTTTCACGACTACAAAGAGAAACTTCATTCGAGCCAAACGAAGACATCGGCGCCATCACGGTCCAACCCACTCGGCTGCATTGATGCCGGCGCAATCTGTCGACAGCGCGGTGAAGCAATCGCTTGTCTGTTGTAAATTGCTGCAGGGCGCCCATTTCTCCACCCGTGCGCACTATTGCCACCAGATCCTTGATCTGCATTTGGGTGTCGATAAAATTTCGTAGTTGTTTTTTCAGCGGAGCGACACTCTCGTTGGATAGTCCGAGGTCGTCGACGACGAGGGCTACTATTCGGCGAGGCTGTTCAGGTCTGATAGCTGCAGGTACCGCCGGCACTCCTTTCTTGACGGGAGCGCTGCTGGCCTCAGCCGAGAGGTTCGAGACGTAGGAGAAGCTCGTGATGGTTTGTCTCTTACCGTCCTCGTAAACTTCGAAGTCATCCACCCCCAGATCCTTAACCTGATTACCTGCCTTATCGACGACTACGGCATCAACTTGCACCAGGTTTGTCCGGATCCTTACTACATCGGTTTCGTCGTCAGTAACTTGTGTAGTCGGTAACGGTGTTGGCGTTGCTGAGGCACTTGGTAGCGAGGGTAGAGGCGTAGGCGCCGGCTGTTGCGGCAGCGCTGAGATGGACACCATGACCAACAGAATCAATCCGCAGATAATTCGCATGTTCGCCATTTCGCTCGAGCGGCTCCGATTACTGTGTGAGGTTCAAAATACTTAGAACCTTACGATTAGTGTTAGCACAACGGTATCGAGTTGCAGACTGACGCCGTTGTCGCTTCTGCTGACGGCGCTAACATGATTCGAGGTTCTTGAAGCGAGGTGCAACTTCTGCACAGTGCTAATCAGGCAGGACGATCATGGTTAACACAAACTAAACGTCGGTCACAGGTGCACATCAGCCTGAGGTCTCAATACAAAAACATGCTCGGAAACTACGTACGTAGAGGTCACTACACAACTATTTCTTTCGCGTCTGGATCACAGGCGCATGGGCATGACGACGTATTTGTATTCGTAGTCACCACCCTCAGCGGGGCGGAGCTGCGCTTGTGAGTTGCCGTCCTTAAACTCAAATGCTACCGCGCCGTCGCCTACCACGTTTAGAAAGTCCTGCAGGTACTGAGCATTGAAACCGATGTCGACTTCCTCGCCGGTGTAGTCTGTCTGAATCGTTTCGCGCGCTTCGCCTTCTTCCGCGTTTTGCGAACTGATGACGAGCTGGTTCGGCTCGAGGTGAAAACGAATCGCGTGCGAACGTTCGTCTGCCATCAAGGCGACGCGACGAATAGCCGAATTCAATAACGCTCCATCAAACTGAATCGATTTATCGTTATTCTTCGGCATCACCATGTCGTAATTCGGAAATTGGCCGTAGAGCATCCGCGAAATAAGAAGCCTCGTACCAACTTCGAAAAAGATGTGATTGCCGTCCATACCGAGGCTGATATCCGCATCTGAGCCAGCGGACAGTTTCGTCAGTTCAGCCAATGTTTTGCGTGGTATTAGCGTGTCGATTGCATCGGCGCTGCCGTTTTTCGCGACGTTCTTACGCTCCACATAAGCCAGGCGGTGGCCGTCAGTTGTAACCATCTTCGCGCCTGTCTCGTCCAAAATAAACTTCGCGCCCGAGAGTGTGTAGCGAGACTCTTCCTGAGTGATCGCGAAAATTGTTCTGTCGACAAAAGCCTTAATAACTCCCGCTGAGATTTTGGTGGGCGCTGATTTGAACGAGGGTACTTCGGGAAATGCGTCGCGCTTGATTCCAACCATCTTGAAACGACTCTTATCGCAAGTTACCGTGACCCAGTCGTTATCCTCTTTCGTGAACGTGACTGGCGCATCCGGCAGCAGTCGCGCGATCTCAAAAAGTTTCCTGGCCTGAACGCAAATAGAGCCGGGGGTAGTAATATCTTCAGCATCCATATCACAGCGAATAGTGACGTCGAGATCCGTTCCGGTAAGTCGAATGGTGTTCTCGCCGACTGATTCAATCAGGATGTTGGAAAGCACAGGGATCGTGTTTTTCTTTTCAACCACGCCCTGAACAAAACCAAGTTCCTTCTGAAGGTTTTGTTTGCTGACAACGAATTGCATGTTCGACTCCTTACGTTTTGTACCTTCAATGGATGCCATAATGATCCTCTTACTTTCTACCTCTAACTAACAAAACCCTTTTATTAATTTCTAGCAGTAGCAGTAGTTCCTGTTGATTTGTGGAAAAGTAGAGAAAAGGCAATTAACAGTTGCGTCAAACGCAAATCGCCAACGGTGCAAGACCAAAACAGAATCGAGACTAACTGTTAGAAATTTCGTTGCGCGTTCTTATTCTATTCTTTCGCGAAGCGCTCTGCCAAACAGTCTGTGAATTTCTACCGATCGGCTTGTTTGTCGAAGATTTTACTCGATCGGGGAAAACAAAATCTGTGGATAAACAGTGCGCTACTTTTGCAATCCAACAGACAAGTTACTTATCTGTCTTTGCAATCCGGAGTCAGTGGAGCAGAGCGTCTGAATTTTTTCACAAGAGTGAATTACGGTTGTGTGGTGCTTACCTCCGAACGCGCGTCCAATTTCAGGATAGCTGTGCTTTGTCAGTTTCTTGCAGAGATACATAGCGACTTGCCGCGGAAATGCTAACTGCCGGGAATTGCCTTTAGAAACCAACTGGTCAACCGTTAATTTGTAGGCGGCCGCTACCGCCTTCTGAATCTGTTCAATGGTGATGACGCCTGGTTCGTCATCGGTCGCGATATTTCTTATTGCGTCTTTCGCGAGTTCTTTTGAAACCGCGATACCTCGCAAAGATGAAATAGCAAAGAGGCGGATCAGCGACCCTTCAAGCTCGCGCACGTTGTTCTTTACACGGCTGGCTATGAACAGCGCGACGTCATCAGGAATCGCAAAACCCATAACCTCGGCTTTACGCTTGAGAATCGCGATCTTCGTTTCCAGATCCGGCGGCTCCAGGTCAGCGATGAGCCCCCACTCGAAACGGGAATGCAGCCGCTCTTCCAAGGTTGGTATTTCGCGAGGCGGACAATCAGAGCTGATTACAATCTGCTTCTGCTGTTCATAGAGAGTGTTGAAGGTGTGGAAGAATTCTTCCTGCGTGCGCTCTTTGCCGGCCATGAACTGAATATCGTCAATCAGCAACACATCGACGGAGCGATACTGTTCCCTAAAGCTCTGTGTCTTGTCGTAACGAATTGAATTGATCAACTCGTTCATGAAGCGCTCTGACGAAAGATAAGAAACGCGCAGGTGCGGGTTGCGTTGTTTTATCGCGTGACCGCACGCATGCATCAGGTGAGTTTTTCCCAGGCCCACACCGCCATACAGATAAAGCGGGTTGTAAGTTTTTCCTGGGGCTTCGGCGATGGCGATAGAGGCAGCGTGCGCGAACTGATTACATGACCCGACCACAAAACTCTCAAAGGTGTACTTTGAATTCAAAGCCGGATCGAGGAATGTCTGCTTTGCCGGCGCCATCGCAGTCGCAGCGCTGGCGCTGAACGAAGCTGGCTTTTCAATGACCGCTGGGGAGACCGCTATCGGAGCGACGCTCTGGATGGGAGTCGCTTCGGACGAGGGCTCGTCAGCGATCAGCCAATCGACTGAGTATCCCGACAAACTCAGCTCGCTAAACGATTCATCGATGAGCGTTGCGTAATGAGATTTGACCCAATCCCTTACGACCGTGTTCGGCGCCCGTAAACAAATTTTCTGCTGCGTCTGATCGATACCAGCAAGACTTATAGGGTTGAACCAGGTTTCGAAGCTCTCACCGTGAAGTTTTGTTTTAATCGCGGTACGAAAATCTTCCCAAAAATTACTCTCCACCAGCCTCACCATGACAACTCAAAATAGGTCTTCCCGTTCGATTTACTGTCCCGCGCTTTAACGGTGGGATTGGAAGGAACGCTCTTCCCGCTCTCGTTACCCACAGGCTTTTCCTCAGCTTTGTGGAAAACCCAGCAACCTTAAAGTAACGCTTTAAGCGTAGGTTTATCAATAGTTTACAGGGAGTATCGGAACGTGAGCCGGACATTAACACACAGGTTCGGGACGAGGCAAGAATCTGAGAAGATAAAACACCGGGGCGAGAAAAGCGCCCTAACATCTGACGATTCACGACTACGGAGACTAGTTGGCAGGTGTCGCTTGCGGTTATGCGCCCCCGCTGATTGTCACGAACGAACGATTGAGTGAAGTCGAGGCCGTCGCTCGCGGATCAAGCCGCCGTTTCTTGACAGAAGTGCACCTGGAGGCTAGTCTTACGGTTTTCTTTTTAGGGGAGATTTCTCAGCTATGTCTAAGCGAACGTTTCAGCCCAACAATCGACGCCGTGCCAAAACGCACGGTTTCCGCGCGCGCATGGCGTCGAAAGCCGGCAGACTTGTATTGAAGCGACGCCGAGCCAAGGGCCGCCATCGGTTGACGCCGGCGCATTACTAAACGCTCCTGTTCATGAAGGTATATCTCCGCGGGAGCGCCGACTTCCAGCGAGTTTATCGGCACGGCAGGCGGTACGACGGCGTATTGATGACGGCCTTTGTTCTGCCGAACAACATATCTCATAACAGGTTTGGCGTCACCGCATCTCGAAAGGCTCTTGGTAACGCAGTTCAAAGAAACCGCGCCAAGCGCTTGCTGAAAGAAACTTTCCGCTTGACCAGTTCGTCTATTGATAGCTTAGGTCTTTCGTACGACTGGGTTGTTAATGCGAAGCGCAAGCTGCCGTCGCTGAAAGTGACAGCAGCGATCGAGGACTTTCAGGGACTACTAAGTCGAGTGGCAAAAGCGGAGAGTGAAGGAAGAGAGAAGTCCCAGCGTTTGGGCACGATGTGAAGTCAGCACTTATCGCAATACTCAAGTTTTATAAGCTCGCCATTTCACCTATTCTTCCACCCTCTTGCCGATTCTCTCCAACATGTTCCCAGTATGCCAGTGAGGCAATTGCTCGTTACGGCGCGTTGCGCGGTAGCGTGCTGGCGCTGCGACGAGTGCTGCGCTGTAATCCCTTTAGCGCCGGCGGCTACGATCCTGTCAAATAAGCTGGCCAGCGGTCTCGCCAGAACACTTCAGTTCTCTAAGTAAATGCAACAAAAACGACTTATTTACGCTCTGGTAATCTCCACTGCAATTCTGTTCGCTTGGAGTTATCTGGTACCGGTAAAACCGCCAGCTCCCAACGCAAACCCAGCCGCGCAATCGAGTCCACAGGCGACCGCGACCCCACAAAGTGCGCCTTCAACCGCTCCCAGTCCAGTTGCTTCGGCGTCGCCATCGGTCGCTGCGAACACGGCACCGCACCGCACAATTTCAGTTAAGACGCCTTTGTATGAGGCGAAATTCGATACGCTTGGGGCTGAAGCTGTCAGTTGGATTATCAAGAAAAACAAAGACAGCGGCCAAGATATCTATTCGGTTGCCGGTAATAAGAAAAACCACATTCCTCTCGAACTCGTTTCAGCTGAAGGTCTGAAGCGGCAGCCACGCGAGGCGCCGCTACAACTGTCAACCGGCGATGCCGCCGTTGACAGCGTTTTGGTTGGAACTAACTACGCCGTCGAAGGAATGACCACGGAGACCGGCGACAGCGAAATCTCGCTCACAGCCGGCGAACAGAAACGTTTGACGTTCTCGCTGAACGACCCCGCCAGCGGTTTGGAAGTCACTAAGACCATCGCTTTGGACGGCGACACTTACATTGCTGACTTAGAGGTGACAATTAAAAAGGGCGGACAAGTTGTTCCCCAAGCGCGAGTGCGTGTTGGGCCAAGCATAGGTGACCAGGGCGTCAAGCATTACACCTTCTATTCGGTCGCACCGGAGGCGGTTGTTGCTATCGGCGATAAAGTTGAACGGCACCTCGCCTCCGCAATTAACGAAAATAAGGGCAGCCCGGACCATTTAGTTATCGCCGGCGCCGCGGATTGGGCCGCAATCGGGGATACCTACTTTTCGATGGTCGTGGTGCCGTCGCGACCGCTGCCAGGGCTTGAGCTCAACACGACGCAATATAATTTTTCGGGCAATGGAGCGGCCCAAAAACGCTACCTCACGACTGCATGGATTCCCGTACCGGCCGATGGTTCTCGTTCCGCTGTTTACACCGGGCCGAAGGATCACTACCTACTTACGAAAGCCAGCGAACAGCTCAAACAGTCTGCAGGACGTTCGGTGGATGTTGAGGGGTTGATCGACTACGGTTGGTTTAGTTGGATGTCTCGGCCTCTTGCAGTGCCCATTCTGGCAGCGATCAAATGGCTACAAAAACTCACCGGGAGCTATGGCGTCGCGATCATCCTGTTCACGATCGTCATCTACTCGCTCTTTTTCCCGCTGAAGTGGCGGTCGTCCAAATCGATGAAGAAGGCGCAGAAATTAGCGCCGCGAATGAAGGAGCTGCAGGAAAAGATCAAGGGGATGAAGCAGAACGATCCCCGTCTAAAAGAACTCCAGGTCGAGCAGTTGCGGCTAATGAAGGAGGGAAATCCGCTGGGCGGCTGTCTACCACTGCTGATTCAAATGCCTTTCCTGTTTGCCTTGTATCGAGCGATAACCATCTCGCTTGATTTCCGTCAGGCGAGCTTCTTATGGCTGCCCGACCTGTCCGCACCCGAGCCTTACTTCATTCACATTTTGCCTATCCTGATGGCGACCACGATGATCGTTTTGCAGTTGATTACGCCGGCTCCTTCAGCCGACCCGTTACAGCGCAAGATGATGGCTGTCGGAATGCCGTTGTTCATGCTGTATGTTCTTTGGAGCGCGCCTTCCGGTTTGTTACTCTATTGGTTAGTAGGCAACATAGTCGGGTTTGCGCAGCAGTTCATTATTAACAAATGGACGAACACGGGAGCAGACGAACCGGAACCGGCGGCATCTCCCGGTACCAAGTCTTTAAAGAAGGTTAACGGAAAGGTGAAGGGAACTTAGGACCGCTAAGTTTACGTGAACAGTATGCCGGCACCTTGCGACCAGGCTAGCAACTTTCTGCAAACGCTGTTTGAAAGCAGCGGATTGAAAATAGCGGTCACAGCGACTGAGTCGTCGTCGGAGTGTCTGCTTGATCTAAGTGGCCCGGACGCAGAATTGTTGCAGGTTGAGGGCGGTGAGCTTTTGCAAGCGGTCCAACACCTGCTCACTCAGGCTTTCGGCCGATCACTTGCGGAAGGCCAGCGGCTCGTTTGCGACGTCGAAGGATTTCGAGCTACGCGAGAAGCTGAACTGCGGGCAATGGCCAATCATGCAGCCGAAAAAGTTCGTTCGACCGGGGTGCCATTCGTCTTTGGCGAAATGAACGGCGGCGAGCGACGAATAATTCACCTCACACTCGCCGAGTCAGAAGACTTGTATACAGAATCCGTAGGCGACGGACCGGGGCGAAAGCTCCGAGTTGCGTTGAAGTCCTCCAGGTAGCCTCAAACGTCGGAAAATCCGCCTCAGTTTCGTAAGCGATGGATACTATTGTCGCAATCGCTACCTCGGTCGGGCGCAGCGCAATAGGCGTGGTGCGACTGAGTGGGCCAGACTGCCTCCGGATTCTCGGCGCGCTCGTCCACGATCCATCCTTCGCTCCTGAACCCAGAAAACTATATCTGAAAGAGATCCTGAAAGAATCGGGTGAGACGCTCGACTCTGCGTTGCTCTCCTACTTCGCGGCGCCGCAATCGTTCAGCGGTGAAGACATGGTTGAAATAAGTTGCCATGGTTCCCCGGTGGTTTTGCGAGGCGTGCTGGATCTCACGCAAAGGCTCGGCGCGCGTTTGGCTGGACCAGGTGAGTTCACTCTGCGGGCGTGCCGGAACGGCAAAATGAACCTCGCACAAGCTGAAGCTGTTCGTGATCTGATCAACGCGCATACTGAAGCGGCCTCAAGCCAAGCCCTGCGGCAACTCAAAGGGGAACTGTCGATCGCCTTGCTGCCTGCGAAGCAGAAGTTGATCGACGTAATAGTGAGATTAGAATCAGCACTCGAATTTGTTGAAGACGATCTGCCACAACTCGAGATGGCCCAGCTAGCGGAAGCACTGGTCGAAGCCGAAAGCCAAGTTCGAAAACTGGCGGCGACATTTGAGATCGGTCGCGCGGTTAGAGACGGAATTAGCGTCGCCATTGTCGGTTCTCCGAATGCCGGTAAATCCAGTCTGTTCAATAGGTTAGTGGGTCGCGAACGCGCGATCGTGACGGAGCTGGCCGGCACTACGCGAGACACAATTTCAGAGTCGATTACGCTGGGCGGCATTCCAGTTTCGTTCACTGACACGGCCGGGATCCGAGTGACAGACGGCCGAATCGAACAGCTTGGAGTCGAGCGTAGCTACCGCGCAGCAGCGGACGCCGATTTTTTGTTACTAGTGATCGATGGCTCAAAAGATTTATCGGCTGACGACAAATCAATTCTCGCGGGAGCCTCAGCGGCAAAACATCTAGTCGCACTAAACAAGTCGGATCTACCGCAGCGCGGAGACTGTATAAGTTTGTCGAAGGTGGTCCATGTATCCGCGGTCACGGGCGAGGGACTCGATGAACTTGCCGCTGCTATACTAGAGGCATTCGGCAGTGTTGATTCAGAAGCGGCTGGTCTTTTAATAACTGACAGCCGGCATTTCGATTTGTTGAGCAGGGCCGAGCAGTCCTTGAAAGACTCGAGAGAGTTACTGACTCAAGGAGCAAGTGAAGAGATCGTCCTGGTGGGACTTCATAACGCTCTCCGCTTTTTGGGAGAGATAACTGGGGAAACCACTGCCGACGACATCCTTGCTGAAATCTTCAGCACGTTCTGCATCGGAAAGTAATGACGGTTCTTGACGAAGCATTTGATGTTGTGGTGATCGGCGCAGGACACGCCGGGTGCGAGGCTGCCTCCGCAGCAGCTCGCCTGGGCGCGCGTACAGCGCTAGTAACCTTGAATTTGGATTTGATCGGACAGATGTCCTGTAATCCAGCTATCGGAGGAATCGCCAAAGGCCACCTCGTCCGCGAGATCGATGCGCTCGGCGGAATCATGGGCCGCGTCGCCGATCGTACCGGCATTCAGTTTCGCTTGCTGAATCGCTCGCGTGGCCCAGCGGTTCAATCGCCTCGGGCTCAAGCCGACCGCGCTCTTTATCGTACTGAAATGCGGAAGGTTCTCGAAGAGACTTCCAATCTTGATTTGCGTCAGGGGATGGTGGTCGACCTGTTAATCGATAAAGGAAAGATACAGGGCGTTGAGATGCAGGACGGCCGTCGTATCGCCGCAAAAGCTGTGGTTGTAGCGGCCGGCACATTCCTGAACGGTCTGGTTCACACCGGAAGGCGGACGTATAGCGCCGGCCGAGCGGGAGAACCGGCCTCCATTGAATTGGCCGAGACGCTGAAGCGACTCGGCTTTCCGGTTGGACGACTGAAGACTGGGACGCCGCCGCGCCTTGACGGCAGGACTATCGATTGGTCTGCCTTTCAACCGCAAAGCGCTGACGAACGCCCCGTGCCATTTTCATTTTCTACCGACAAGATCACCCAACCGCAAATTCAATGTTTTGTGGGCTACACAAGTGACGCCCTTCACGAGCAAATTCGAAAGAACCTCGCGGAATCGCCGCTCTACTCAGGTCAGATCAAGGGTGTGGGTCCGCGGTACTGCCCGTCGATTGAAGACAAGGTGGTTAAGTTCGCCGGCAAAGATCGGCACCAGCTTTTCCTCGAGCCGGAAGGTCACGATACCAACGAAG
>JBKPNP010000366.1:0-4891 GCA_046732775.1 Acidobacteriota bacterium | reverse complement strand
TGACGTTGTTGATGGTTATTTCGCGGTCTTCCCAAACGACGTTGTTCGCCAGTTCAACTCCACGTTCGATTACTTCATCAGTAGGGCGGGAAAGTTCGACATCGATTTCGCAGATGTCATGCAGCACCCGAAAGCCGCGCGTCGGCGCTTTGAAGAGGGTGACGAAAGCTTGCGAAAGAATGTGTTGGCCGGTGTGTTGCTGGATGTGGTCGAGGCGACGCGGCCAATCGACTCGGCCTTTCACCAGCGCACCAACTTCGGGCGCCCGTCCCTGGACCACGTGAAGAATTCCATTCTCTTCATCGTCGATACACTCGCGCACGAGTTCACCGTCGAGACTGCCGGTGTCGCTCGGTTGTCCGCCACCAGTCGGATAAAAGGCTGTGCGATCGAGCGTGACGGCGGTCCAACCGCTGACGCGTTCGGTCTTGTGGATCACTCGCGCTTCGAACTCGATCAGATGCGAGTCAGTGTAGTAGAGGCGTTCGGTTGCAGGCATGCGGTGATTATTAGTGCAAGTGGGGAAGAGAGGGCAAGCGGGCCGATGTCCGACAAGCTTCAGCTTGTCGCTGGAACCAGAGCGACAAACTAAAGTTTGTCGGACATCTGCGCCCGCTTTGACAGTGTTTCCGTAAAACCAACATAATCCGCGATGCTTCCCGTCGCTTATATCGCAGCAATTGTCCGTTCCATTTTATGAACCGTCTATTAAGGCCGTCATCGTTTCGCCGTTTATCGCTATTTGTCCTTTTGCTGGCTGCGTTCAACGCCGGCGCCGCGCAACAACCGCTCAAGTCCCTCACATATCGCCTGGCAATGTCCCGACCTGTTTCGCATTTATTCGAGGTGACGATCGAAGTTGAATTGCCGTCGGGAGAAGCGCCGAAGACCGTTGACTTTCAAATGCCAAAATGGTCGCCCGGGCGGTACGCCGTATTCGACTTCGCGAAGAATGTGCAGGAGTTCCAGGCGCTCGGCGGCATTTGTCCGCCCAACGCTCAATGCAAAATGCCGAGCTTTGATGTCAGCCGGCCAGACGACCAAACCTGGCGAGTGGCGACCAGAAACTCACGCACCCTCACCATCCGCTACAAGGTTTTCGCAAACGATCTTTCGGGGACTTTCTCTCAGCTCGATACCCGGCACGCCAACTTCAATGGCGGCTCGCTGTTCATGTACGTCGTCAACCACAAACCTGATTCAGCGCGACTCGAGATTCAACCGCCCAACGGCTGGCGCATAACGAACGGTCGTTTGGATAGTGCCGATCAGCGCGCGTGGCAGTTTCCAAATTACGACGTGATGATCGACACGCCAACTGAGATCGCGCCCGACTGGACCGACGATCAGTTTCAGGTGGACGGCAAACGCTATCACGTAGTGGTGCATTCGTTTGGCGATGAAGGCGGCAAGCGCGCCGGGCTGGTTCGAGACATTGAAAAAATCGTGCGCGCCGAGACCGCGATGTGGGGCGCGCCGGAATTCGATTCGTACACTTTTCTGATTCACTTTGCTGCCGACGATCATTCCGGTGACGGCATGGAGCATCTGACGTCAACGCAGATCATCGAGCCGGGCGCGCTTTCGGAGGATGGCGTTTATGGCAGCACGCTCGATACCGTCGCGCATGAGTTCTTCCATGTTTGGAATGTAAAACGTTTACGCCCGCTCGAGCTGGGCCCGTGGGATTTTACGCGTCCTTTGAGCACGCGCGGTCTATGGATCGCTGAAGGCTTCACGAACTACTACGGTCACTTGATGAGACGCCGCGCGGGCCTGTGGGACGACACTGCCTTCCTGCGACGCGAAAGCCAAACCATCACGGGAATCGAAACGGCGCCGGGAACTCAGCTGATGAGCGCGGAGCAATCGTCGCTGTCTGCGCCGTTCATCGACGGCGCTCCACACGAGCAGCAGACAAACCTGCAGAACACGTCGATTAGTTATTACCCCAAAGGCGAAGTGATCGCTCTAGTGCTCGACTTGATGATTCGTGGCCGCACAAACGGCAAGGCGTCGCTGGACGACGTAATGCGTCGCGCCTACGAAGAGTTTTACCTGAAGAGTCCAAACGCCAGTTACTACCTGCGCGGACGTGGATATCTGACTGAAGACTTCGAGCGCGTTGCTTCTGAAGTAGCGGGCTTTGACATGCGCGACTTTTTTCGCCGGTACGTTCGCGACGTGGAAACGCTGCCTTACAATCAGGCCTTTGATTACGTGGGTTTGAACCTCGTTCGGCAGCAGGCGCGCCAGCCGTACAGCGCCGGCCTGGTGGTCGATTGGGAACCCAAAGACGCGCCTCTTATCAACGCGGTTCGGCCTAATTCGCCTGCAGAAGAAGCCGGGCTCCAGAGCGGCGACGAGATTATTTCGATCGGCAAAAAGAATGTCGCGCGCGAGAATTTGTTGGTTTACCTCGCACGTTACAAGCAGGGTGATCGCGTGCCCATAACAGTGAAACGCGATCGACGGACGATTCAGGCGACGTTAGTGTTAGGGCCGCCTGATCGTTTTGAGTATCGGCTCGTGGAAAAGAATAATCCGACACCACAACAGACGGCTCTGCG
This sequence comes from Acidobacteriota bacterium, assembly GCA_046732775.1. GTDB lineage: Bacteria > Acidobacteriota > Blastocatellia > Pyrinomonadales > Pyrinomonadaceae > PSRF01. Next base: position 2,321 of record JBKPNP010000366.1, on the reverse strand, counting down.
CGCGGCGTGGTTGAACGGATCACGAGCGACCGCTGAATGACGTTTGAACCTCTTATCCCGCGTTTGAACATGCAACCCCCGAACAGCACCGGCGTTTCAGCCCACCTCTCGTCGCCGTACAACTTCAAATCGTTTTTGCTTTTGTGGCCGCTCTTCTTTGCGATCTGCGTCGGGCTGGGTTATGCGACGCTACATCGCTACGATCCGCGCAAGATTCCGGGCCTAAGTGATACTTACAAATACTACGCGCTTACCGTTGACGCCGATCTCGGTGTCTACTTCTTCAAAGAGCTGTTCCTCGGTCGAGTGCTGGTGCCTTTTGTGGCGCGCCCCTTCTATTGGTTTGCCGGTCGGTTCCTGCCAGGCGTGAACGCGGGCTTCTTTGGTCTGCTTATGGCTAACTCGATTTTTTGTGCAACCACTGCATGTCTGATCGTTAGCCTCGGTATACGAATCTTTCAGGACCGCGCCGTGGGATTAATAGGCGCGACGCTCTACTTGCTCAGCTTCGCGATTCCAAACTTACAGCTCGCGGGAATGATCGATTCAGGTGAAGCGTGTTTCATGACCGCGTTGACCTGGAGTTTACTCGCCGGTCGCTGGCGCCTCTTGCCGCTTTGGGGATTACTCGGCGCACTAGCGAAGGAAAGCTTTGTTCCGTTTGCTTGCCTCTTCGCCATTACCTGGTGGTGGGTCGAACGCCGCGAAGCAAATTCGCCACGCGCCAACCTCAAATGGATCTTCGCGCTCGCCGTTGCCGGCCTGGCGACAGTTTCAGCCGTTCACTCAATCTTGACGGCACAGCTACGTTGGCCGTGGCAGATCGCAGGCCAGGCGCGCGCGCCGGTCAACTTTTTCGTGGCCTTGTGGCATTGTCTGACTGAACGCAGTTTTTGGTTAGTGTTTGGGTGGTTACTGCCGTTGGGAGTCTGGCGTTTGAAGTTATTTCCGCGGCCGTGGCTGGCAGCGGCTGCCGCGACAACGGCGCTGGCGCTGCTTTTAGGCGCCTATGCGAACGCCGGCGGTACGATCGGGCGCGGCATTTTCGATATCGTTGGGCCGTTGTTGAGTTTGTCGGTGGCAGTTTTGATTGTGCGAATGGGACCGATGCGCGCAGTTGAAGCTTAGGCGTTAATAAACACATGCAAGCTGAAGGAACGCAAAGACAACACTACAACCGCATCGCGGCTGCCTACGAAGCGCAGTACGGCGATCCCGACGGGCTTGCTTACCGCGAAAAGTTTCTTTACGAACCGCTGTTCGCTTCACTGGATCTCGAGGGCCGACACGTGCTCGAAGCCTTGAGCGGCAGCGGTCACGCCACCGAATATCTTCTCACTCAAAAGAAAGCGCTGGTCACCGGTCTCGACATTTCCGAAGAAGCGATCGCCAGTTTCGAAACGCGTTGGCCCAACTGCGAAGCCATCTGCGCACCGATCACCGAATCCGGATTGCCTGACGAATCGTTTGACTGCATCGTCGTAGTAATGGGCCTACACCACCTGCACCCTCACCTTGACGGCGCGTTGCGCGAGATTCATCGCTTGCTGCGAAAGGGTGGCGTCTTTTGTTTCACTGAGCCACACAAGGAGTCTCGCTTCAATCGCCTGCGCGGCATTTGGTACCGCCACGATTCACTCTTCGCGGACAACGAAGAATCTCTCGACATCGAAGCCTTGAAGCGCCAGTGCGAAAATCTGTTTGCATTTCGCTCTGAGCAGCACGTGGGCAACGCCGCTTATCTGCTCGTCTTGAACTCGATGATTTTTCGCATACCCCTATGGCTAAAACGGCTCTACTCACCGGCGGTTATGCGCCTGGAAAACCTTCTCGCACGTTTCCATTCGCCGGCCTTTTCTCTCGCGGTTATTTGCCAGTGGGAAAAGAAATAACTGCGGTATCCAGCAGATCGACCGACTTGACCGGGCGAATGTTGTAGGGTTCCGGTGCGCGGTCTGTATGAAGCTTCGGCATCTTCGTCTCCGAAAAACTATGCTTTTGCGCGAATAGTTCAGGGAAGATCGCGATTAGCTACGCTTCAGTCCTTCGGGCATTTCGTTTGCTACGAGGTGGTCACACCAGAAAGATTGCAACCGACCGGAGGACTTTATGTCAGCAGTATTGGGGAGTTTAGAAAACTATTCACACGGCGCTGGACGAGGCTTAACAAGCGTGACCTCTGCCGTGGCTCATTGGGTGAGTGACTTGTTTGGCTGTCAACATAAGGAAATGAGCCGTCCTTTTTCCAGACAAGGCGAAACCTACCGTGTCTGTATAAACTGCGGCGCGCGGCGCTCCTTTGACGAGAACACCTGGATCAG
>JBKPNP010000365.1:0-4280 GCA_046732775.1 Acidobacteriota bacterium | reverse complement strand
AAACGCGATTTCCGGGAATCTTCGCCCTGTGCAAAGCGCGTGGAATCGATCCATCGAAGGATCTGATACCGGTAATTCCTGCTGCACACTATATGATGGGTGGCATCATCACCGATCTCGCGGGCAGGTCGAGCATGAGTCGTTTGTACGCATGTGGTGAGGTTTCGCGTACAGGTGTTCACGGCGCAAACCGGCTGGCCTCTAATTCGCTTCTCGAGGGGCTCGTGTTTGCGGAACGAGTTGCTCGAGACATGATCGCGTCGCCCAAACTCACGCGTGCACCGCGGGTACGAGAGTGGGAAGCCCCGGTTCTTAAAGATCGCGGCGCGGCGCAGGTTGCGGCGGATGCGGTTCGACGCGTGATGTGGGATCACGCAGGAATCGATCGCTCAGCAAAAGGTCTGCGCGAGGGATTGGCGCTCTTGAGTGATATCGAAACACGGCTTCCTGTTGGAGCAACTGAGGAAGCGAACATGGTCGAGACGGCGCGCCTTATCGCAAAAGCCGCATTGATGCGAAAGGAATCACGCGGCGGACATTATCGGAGTGATTTTCCTCATGCAGTGCGAAAGTGGGGCAAAAAGCATATCGAGCTATAAATGACACTCACAAAGTTTCGTGATGACGTAACCGAGCTGCAGGACGAGATCAAAAGGATCGCAAAGGAAAAGAACGCGGTCATCCTCGCTCACAACTACGAGCGGCCGGAAGTTCAGGACGTTGCAGACTTCGTTGGCGATTCCCTGGGCTTGAGTCGTGAAGCGGCGCGCACCGATGCGGACATCATCGTGTTCTGCGGTGTGCACTTCATGGCGGAAACAGCGGCGGTCCTCTCGCCGCAGAAGATGGTGCTGCTTCCTGATCTCGCGGCTGGGTGCTCACTCGCAGCTACCATAGACGGTGAGCAGCTGCGTGCATGGAAGGCCGAGCATCCCGGAGCAATCGTTGTTTCGTATGTGAACACGACCGCCGACGTAAAAGCAGAGAGTGACTATTGCTGCACATCGGGCAATGCAGTCGAGATCGTCAACTCGATTCCCGCGGACAAGGAGATTCTTTTTCTCCCTGACATGTTTCTCGGCGCACACGTTCGTCGCGTTACGCGCCGCGAGAACATGCACGTGTGGATGGGAGAGTGTCACGTGCATGCGGGAATCGATCCGGAGCACATCAACCGGCGCAGGGCTGAACATCCAGGAGCGGAATTCCTGATTCATCCCGAGTGCGGGTGTGCGAGCTCGGCGATAGAGGCGATTTCTGCGGGCGATGTGGATCCCGAAGGGGTTCAGATACTCTCGACTGAAGGGATGATCAATCGTCCACGTATTTCATCTGCAGACGAATTCATCGTCGCGACCGAGGTGGGGATCCTGCACCGGCTCAGACGCGAGAATCCAACGAAGACATTCTTTCCTGCAAGCGACCTCGCTGTCTGTGCTTTCATGAAGGTCACGACGCTCCCCAAAGTTCTGAACTCGATCGAAAAGCTCGAGCACCACATCACCGTTGAACCTGAGACTTCAGCAAGGGCGAGAACGGCAATCGAGCGAATGATCGCTATTGGCGGACAGAGGCCGTTGTCACCAAAGCCCGAAACGACTGAGGATCCAGGAGAGTGAGGCCGCGAAAGATCGCAATTCTCGCGGAGCGCGGCCTGGGTCCAGCCGGGCCGCTGAGATTCCCCTTTGCGCGTCTCATGACCGCGACCAAGGTTCGCGAAGCACTCGAGGAAGACGCCGCTGACAGCGATATCACCAGTATTGCGACGGTTGCGACAACACGGAAAGCTCGCTGTCGCATTGTCGCTCGAAAGCGCGGAGTCATTGCCGGCATTCCACTCGCGCGCGAGGCATTTCGACAGCGTGATTCGGGCGCTTCGGTTCGCACGACGGTAAAAGACGGTCAGCTCGTCGATGCAGGAGCGGAGGTGGTGTTCATTACCGCATCGCCTCGCGGTCTGCTTTCGGCTGAGCGTGTTGCGCTCAATTTCCTTCAGCGGCTATCGGGAATCGCGACGCTGACTCATGAGTTCGTCGATGCCATTGCCGGAACGAATGCAAAGATTCTCGACACGCGCAAGACAACTCCTGGCTGGAGGCGTCTCGAGAAATACGCAGTGCGTGCAGGCGGTGGAACGAATCACCGAATGGATCTCGGCGCGGCGGTATTGATCAAGGACAATCATCTCGCTGCGGTCGAAGGCGACATCGCTGTTGCCGTCTCGCGTGCGCGTGCGATTGCGGCAGGCAAGCCGATCGAAGTCGAATGCGATGACATCAAGCAGGTGGAAGCAGCGCTTGCAGCAGGCGCCGAGATCATCATGCTCGACAACATGAGCGTTGCAAGATTGCGTCAGGCCGTGTCGCTCATCGACGGTGCAGCGGTGACTGAAGCGTCAGGCGGCGTAACACTTCATACTGTTCGTGCAATTGCCGAGACCGGCGTTGACTGGATTTCAGTCGGGGCTCTCACTCACTCGGCGAAAGCTCTCGATCTCGCACTGGATTTCGAATGAGTGAGATACCTGAGGTTTGCGATGTCTGCGGTTCCTCGAATTTGCTTTCGATCAAGTGCAAGGTTGTCTGTCGTAACTGCGGGACGATTCTTCGATCCTGTTCGGACCTCTTCGCCGGGCTGGTTGAAGGGTTTGGTGAGACAATGAGAACTGCGTGATTTGTAGTCTTAACGCATGCGTTCCCGATGGCGGACGAATCGATATCAAGCTCACCACACCACACCTCACCGCTCACGCTCTCCGAATAAAACTCTAACTCCAGACTTGAGATGGAGATGGGAGATCACTGAGAATAGTTCAAGCGCCTGCACTATCATCCGTCATCTTCCATCTCCATCTCGAGTCTGGAGTTGACTTCTAATCGCCTGCCCCCAGCATAATGGCGATCACCAAAAACGCTTAGTTCTCATTGTCTCATTGTCTCACCAACTTTTCAACTCTCCATTGACGGTGGCCCGAGCTAAAGAATGGCATCATCAACGAAGTAGCCCGCCGCTTCACGGACATCAGCAGCAATAGTTCGCCGTTTGGCATCAGTTGCCTCGGACAAAGATCCGAGAGTATCGCGGGCGGAACGGAATCGAAGACCTGATTCGACACAGAACAGATCGCAGAGTGAAATCTCGCGCTCGGCGCCCTCCTCGCCCTTTTCTTCGATGAGGCTCTGAGTGCGGCTGATGACACACGCTGTGGCGAACATCTCGATCGCCATGTTCGCAAGCCGCTCCAGCACCAGCTGCCTGTCGATGATGTCGCGGCGATGACGGATGATCGCCCTGTCCGTCGCACCGCGCAGATCTTTCACGTGCTTTTCGAAAAAGTCCCGATGCCGGTCGAGTCGCGGGTGAAGCTTGATGTCGAGATTCGCGGTAATGCCGCGAATGCGGGAAGTCGCAAATCCGGTCAGAAGTCCAAAGTTGCGAAGCGGCTGGCGGAGAGCAGTGCCTACTTCCTTCAGTGATTCAGCCGGGGCCTGAATACCGTTGAGCGCGATGAATAACCGCAAAATTTCATTCGCTCCTTCGAAGATTCGATTGATTCTCGAATCACGAAGAACCCGCTCGTATGGATAAGGCTTCACGAAACCACGTCCGCCGGCGATCTGCACCATTTCATCTGCTGCTTCCCAGATCAACTCACTGGCAAAGACTTTCGCGCATGCTGCTTCAAGAGCGAAATCAGCATTCGGGTTGTCGGCAAGCGAAGCAAGCACGCCAAGCATCGCGTCGGCTGCGTATGAGTCGGCCGCAAAACGCGCGAGCTTTCTCTGGGTGATCTCGAAATGCGCCAGCGGATGACCGAACTGAATTCGCTGCTCGGCATATCTGGCCATTTCGCCAACCAGTTTCTTGGCGCCCGAAGTACAACCCGCCGAAAGCGTGAGTCGTCCGGCGTTCAGAACATTCACTGCAACCGTGAAACCTTTTCCGATAGCGCCGAGGACGTGATCTGCGGGAACGCGGAGATCTTCGTACTTGAGCTCTGCCTGTGTCGATCCGCGAATTCCAAGCTTTCTCACAGTGCCAAGCACTTTGAAGCCTGGCATGTCAGGCGTGACAATGAACGCAGTCGAGCGCATCACAGTCTCGCCGCGCCGCTCGACCGGAGTCTGAGCGAATGTCGCGATCACTCCGGCACGATGTGCGTTGCCGATCCAGATCTTGTGACCATTGAGGATCCACTGCGATCCATCTTCGGAAAGCGCTGCTGTCGTCTTGATGTTCTGCGCGTCTGAACCTGTCTCGGGCTCGGTAAGCGCATAAGC
>JBKPNP010000364.1:0-4516 GCA_046732775.1 Acidobacteriota bacterium | reverse complement strand
GACCTGGAAATGCCCGCGCTGTCACAAGCCGTTCTTCCGTCGCCGCTTTTACCACGCCGCTTTCACAACGAAATGCGCGCACTGTGGTCTCGAGCCCGCCAAGTTCGAAACCGAAAGCCAGGCGGTTCTGTCCAGATAAATTTAAGTGCTTCAATGGAATTTGAGCTTGATCACGCGCGACAAATTCTTTCCCGCACACCCGCGACTCTGAATTCATTGTTACGCGATATTTCCGTGGAGTGGTCGGCGCCGAACGGAGGCGCAGAAAGCTGGAGTCCGTTTGATGTAGTTGGTCACCTCATTCACGGCGAGCAGACCGATTGGATTCCCCGCGCCCGGATCATCATCGAGCAGGGTGAAGCGGGCACGTTCGATCCATTCGATCGCTTTGCCATGTTTGAAAACTCGAAGGGCAGACAGTTGAACGATCTGCTGGATGAATTTGCGCGGCTGCGTAAGCAGAGCCTGGAACAGCTTGACGAATTGCAGATCACGCCCGAGTTGTTGGCCAGGCGCGGGCAGCATCCCGAGCTGGGTGTGGTGACGCTGAGCCAACTGCTCGCGACCTGGGTAGTTCACGATCTGAATCACATCGCGCAAATTGTCAGAGTGATGGCGAAGCAGTATGGAACGGCGGTCGGTGTTTGGCGACAGTACCTCTCGGTGCTAACGAAATAATGTCCGACAAGTTTTAACTTGTCGTAAGCCGCGACAAACTAAAGTTTGTCGAACATCGTTTCAGTGCTAATCAAGCTTGATGACATCAGCGGACCCGAAGTATGCGCGCTGCTGCGTGAACACCTTGAGTTCGCCGCGAAACATTCCCCACCCGAAAGTATTCATGCGCTCGATGTCGCAGGTCTGAAGCAACCGGAAGTTACCTTCTGGACGGCTTGGGAAAATTCTGAATTGCTTGGCTGCGGTGCGCTGAAGGAGTTAGACAAACATCACGGTGAGATTAAGTCGATGCGCACCTCTGCCCGTCATCTGCGGAAAGGCGTCGCCTCTCAGGTCCTAAGTTATCTGATCGCCGAAGCGAAGCGGCGAGGTTACCGGCGGCTGAGTTTGGAGACGGGTTCGATGGAAGCGTTCGCACCCGCCCGACAACTCTACGCGCGGTTTGGTTTCGAGCACTGCGGACCGTTCGCGGATTACGTCGAGGATCCGTACAGCGTCTTCATGACGTTAAAGCTCGGAAGTTGAACGACGCATCATGGCTCGCGTGGTCCGTCAAACACATACCCATTCGACGTTTCGCAGAGGGTAACGTCGTAGCTTTCCAGCAGCGGCATAGCGATCGCTTCCAGCTCGTTCTTCCAAACATCACCGCCGTAGAAAGCGTCCCTCATTTGTTCACGTTCTTCCAGTGAGGGAAAGCTTCGCAGCCAGACGAACTTGTTTGGGTTCTCCAAATCAAGCAGGGGACCCAGGACTTGCATGCCGTGGGCGCGCAGTGCCGGTATCCCGCGAGTTTCGAAGAAATGAATGAACTCGTCGCGCCGGCCCGGCTTGATTCGATAACTGCGGACTTCAACGATCATCTTTAGCCTCCCGAAATTAATCCTTCACGCGTGTATCTATCGCGATCCAGTTTACCTCCCACGTCTTCCCGCCGTCGTCAGAAAAGGATTGTTCGAAACGGCACGACGTCGCGGTGATCTCTGAAATAACAAACCGCACAAAGATGGCGCGACCGTTGAGTGTTTCCTGGTTGAAGAATTCGCCGCGACCGTTTGTAAAGCCGCCCATGGTAGGTGGGCTCAAACTGCCGTCATTGGCATTTGCGAAATTCAGCGTCCACTGCCGCGATTGCGGATTGTATAAACGAAGACTCAAGCCTTCGAAGTTGCCGGCTGGACCCGCAGCCTTCAACTCCACCAAATTGGCACGACCATCCCAAACCTTGCGCACTACCGTAGTGCCTTCGTATTCAACCCAGGTGGTGGAACCGGTTAAGGGACGCAGCAGCCGGCGCAGATGAGTCTTCCAGGTCCCGATTTCAAAATCAAAGTCGTGTTGCCCATCCCGTTCGCTCTTTTGTCGCACGGCTTGGGGCTCTGACTTTGTCTGGGATGAAACCACAGCCGGTCGGAAACTGATAAATAGACAGCAGACGAGTATGCATGAATGCCGAAGTCTCGATGTGTTCATCGCGTTATTCCTTCAGGTTATTCGAGAATGTAGTTTGATGTCTCTTGAACTCTTGAATGCGGCGAAGTTAATCTGACGCATGGATCAGGTCAAGAAGGTACCTCCAGGTAACCGTGGAGGCGCCCGTCCCAATGCGGTGACCGGATGTCCGCTAACCGCGGCGCTGGCGGCGCTCGGCGGTAAATGGAAAATGATCATCGTCTACTGGCTCGCGGAGTCGCCGAAACACTTCGCCGCGTTGCGCCGTCTGATGCCGAGCATTTCGCAGAAAGTCCTCACTCAACAACTTCGCGAACTAACCGATGACGGGCTGGTAAAGCGAGAACCACAAGGCTCGCGGCCGGCTCCCGTCGAATACTCACTTACCGACTACGGCCGCTCGGTGTTACCTCTGGTCGAGAACGTGCGCCTTTGGGGCAGAGCGCATCTCGAACATTTAGCATCGGACACTAACGGTGATTGACTGACCAGGCTTTGAACAAAAAGTCGGATGACACGACCGAAGGCGAATACCTTAGGCCCGGAGGGCGGGCGGTTAATAGCCACGCCCGTAAGGGCGTGGACTCAAGCCGTAATTCGTGACGGAGCGCCGAGGTGCGGCAGGTGTGACCGTTAAGCTTTCAGCCGAAATGATGAACTGTCGCACCTTCGGCGCTCAATCCGGTTGGTGTCGTTCTTTCCACGCCCTCACGGGCGTGGCTATTAACCAACGCCCTTCGGGCCTGCAAACCCTGCGTTCGTCAGAAAGAGGAAAATCATGAGTGATGTCGCTCTCCCTGCGGCTGGCGTTGGTTCATCCAGTGCGCCACGGCCACGCGCCTTTGAGACGATCGTGTATGGCGGCCTGGCAATCGGAATACTGGACGGACTCTTTGCGTTCGTCTTTTACGGATTGATACTTGGCGCTAAGCCGCTTCGCATCTTTCAATCGGTTGCGGTGGGGCTGTTGGGCCGGGCTTCGTATGACGGCGGCACGAAGACTTTCTTATTCGGATTACTGCTTCACTTCGTCGTCGCGACCTGCATCGCGGCAGTTTATTATCTGGCGACCCTAAAGCTGCCGATCCTGATCAGACATGCAATTCCGGCGGGCCTCATTTATGGAATGATTGCCTATCTGGGCATGAACTACATTGTCATTCCGCTGTCCCGAATTGGCTTGAGATCGTTTTCCTTCCGTCTGTTCTTGCCGGCGTTTATCGGCCACGCTGTGCTCGTCGGTTTACCGGTCGCACTAATCGCGAGATGGTCGGCTGGGACCGCGGGCGTCCCTCCCGCAATGAGCGCGAAGCGCGAAAGTTGACTTCGCGCTTGCGCCGCGTTGCGGCCGTCCCGCCCGCGGTCCCAGTTGCTTCAATTCCTCACACTGAATTCATCAGAAGATGAACTTCAGCGCGAGTTGAACGTTGCGGCGTTCGACGTTGCCGTTTGGCGTGATGCCTTTGACGGCGCCGACAAATCCGCTGGTGACGTCCTGTGTACCCGGTGCGATGTACAGATTTGCATGGTTAAGCGCGTTGAAAAGTTCAGCGCGTAGTTGCAAGCTGTATCGCTCGCTGAATCTGATGTTCCGACTCAAGCCTGCATCGAGGTTCCAGAGACCGGGACCACGAAACTGGTTGCGCGTCGTCATGTTTGCCGGATAGGGACCAAAGTCTGAGCAGCCGCCGCACACTGCATTACCAAATGCGCCAACCGGTTGACCGGTAAGATCAATGTAGTTGAAGAAATTGGCGTTGCCAGTGTCAGTGACGTTCACATTCAGCGGGCCGTTCGCGACCAATCTCGGACTTGAAAGATTGGCGTTGGTGGCGTCGAAGATAGTGAACGGCGTTCCGGTGCGGGCATTAAAAATACCCGTCAGCGACCAGCCGTCAAACAGGGCTTTCGCGAGACCATCGCTGTTCTTCGCGAAAGGAAGTTGCCAAATCACGCTACCCACAAAACGATGCCTGACGTCGAAATCGGCCGGGCCGTAATCGAACGACGGATCGTAAGGATTGGTTAGACCGAGATTGCTGTTGAAGGCGCCTTCACTAAAGGTCGAGCTCAGGTTGTCTTTGGCGGACGCCCAGGTGTAATGCAGCGTGAACTGCATGCCGGTGTTGCGGAAATTGTTGCCGTCAAGCGCCACGATTAGTGCGTTGTAACGCGAGAAGCCTTCATTGCCGCGAGTGTTAATGTTTGAGTACACGTTGTTGAGCCGCGAATTCGGATCTGCGTCCCCGAGATAGAAAGCTCCCGAGCCCTGAATGTTCAAAGGCGAGATCGAATAGAGCTTTTCACCGCGAGACCCCGAATACTCGACGGACAACACATTGCCCCGGCTGAGCTCGCGCTGAAACGCGAGACTGTAGAAATGGGC
>JBKPNP010000363.1:0-1720 GCA_046732775.1 Acidobacteriota bacterium | reverse complement strand
TTAGTGGTCTGGCGGATCGAACGGGCGGACGCAGCGTTTATGCTGAGGAGCAGAACTACGAAGCGCTATTTCGCGCGCTGGCTGAAGAAGTGACATCAGCGTACCTGCTGGCGTTTTATCCGCCTGAAAGCAAGCGACGCGACGGCCAGTTTCACAACATTAGAATTGAGGGTCCGGCAGGTTTACTACTAAAGCAGAGTCGGCCCGGCTATCAGGCTGACGGCGGCAAGGGAAGGTAGAAAGCAGGAGGCAGTGGGCAGTGGGCAGTGGGCAGTAAGCAGTGGGCAGTGAACAGTAGGCAGTAGGCAGTAGGCAGTAGGCAGTAGGCAGTAGGCAGTAGCAGAAAGCACCCGAGGCTCAGTGCGGTTAGTTACTGCCTACTGCCTACTGTCTACTGCCTACTGTCTACTGTCTACTGTTTTTCAGAATTCGTCTTCGTCCTCGTCATCGTCGATATCTTCTTCTTCCACGATGTCCAGTTCCACTGGATCGAGTCCGACAACTTCAAGCTCGGTACCACATTCCTCGCAGGAAACGCTCTCGCCTTTGTCTGTGTCCGTATCAACGTGGACATCCGCATCACACTCAGGACATATTCCAGTCGGCACTTCTTTACCTCCAACAGATTTTAAGGCAGCGATTCCAAACCGATTCGATGGCCCTGCCTGAAGTATTTTGAATGAGCCAACAATCTACCCGCGCCTGTCGGTTTTTGCAATACTCTTTTTCCGCATTGCTACCCGCCTCCAAACCCTGTATTACCCAGCCGATTTTCACCGGTAAGCGGCGTTCATTTTGTTCGGTCGAATAGAAAACGAAAACCTTCTATTCCAGGTCTGAACAACAGATTCACTGTGGCTTTCCACAGCCTATTAATCCGTAGCAAACGTCGACCGCGTACGTGTTAACATAGGCGCACACTGTTAGGAGTCGCCTCGATAGTCGTTCACCCAGGAGCAAGAATTCCCCCTATGCTCGCGTTCATAAAACGACGACAATTCACTTTTGGGTTACTGGCCTGTTTCATTTTTGTCCTGCTCGGTTCTTACTTTTCGCTCGCACGCAATCAAAGAAAAACCGCGGGCTCAAAGAACGACACCACTTCACTTCAAAATCACGCCACCCTGAGCTCCGCTCATGCCTCGCTTGATTCCGATAACGATGGCATCCCTGACGCCGCCGAGTTGCGCAGTTTCATGGACCGCGAAAACTTCCGCGCCTGGTTCACCCTAATCGCCGAAGGCCAGTTTTATGAGTTGAGCGGACAATGGAATGCAGAACAGCGCGACTGCGCCGGACTGGTGCGCTTCGCCTTACGTGAAGCCTTGCGCCGGCACGACCGCGCCTGGCTGCAGAAAATGGGTCCGTCCTACACGCCGATCGCAGCCGACGTCAGCCGCTACACGCTCGAACAAGGTCCCCTCGGAGAAAAGCTCTTCCGCACCGCGTTCGGCTCCTACAAAGACGGAGAGATTTCGGACGGTACCTTTTCTGAATTCGCCGACGCCCGCTCGCTCAAAAGCTTCAACACAAAATTCATCAGTCGCGATCGCAAACAGGCGCAGCCCGGTGACCTGCTCTTTTTCTATCAACCCTGGGTGCAGAAGTTTCCCTACCACGTGATGATTTTCCTGGGAGACGCAAAGCTTGGCGACACGCCCGCGTCTGATTGGGTTGTCTATCACACCGGCTCTTCAGCGACGGACGCCGGGGCAGTCAA
>JBKPNP010000362.1:0-1140 GCA_046732775.1 Acidobacteriota bacterium | reverse complement strand
GCGCGTAGCACAAAAGGATTTCGCTCCGGTTTGGCTTTCTTGTTCTTCTTCGACTGCGGTGCCGTCGCTGCAGGCATCAACACTGAAGTAAGCGGAGCGATCGCCGCAACGTCTGCAACTTGTCCAAGCGCTACAGCCGCGGCGCCACGTACGGAATCTTTCTTGTCACTGAGTAGTTCGATGAGCGGTGCAACTCCAACTCGACTTCGAGTTTCACCCAACGCATAAGCAGTTTGCTGACGAACAAATTCATCCTTGTCCGCCAACAATGGGATTAGACTTCCAGCCGCCTCATCTCCAGGCAGCCACAGTACTGAGCCGGCGGCAGTCGCCCGTACAATCGCAGAAGCGTCTCCAAGAGAATCCTTCGCGACGCGTGACGCTTGCGGATGGCGCAGCGCACGCAATTGCACCAGGGCATCGCGCCGATCCTCTACGTCTGCCGAACTTAAGCGTTGACGTTGTTTCTCAATTTCCAACTGCATTGGAGTCAGGGATCGCTGGTCTTGCAAACGCGGAACAGCGGGGGTCGTAAGCGGAGTTATGCCGCAAAAGACTATCGCGGTCAGTACAACTAATCTTTGACGAAAGGGCATGCGGCTGGAATAGTTCTAGTCCATTCGCGCAGTCAGGGCCTGCATTGAATCTACAATTAAGACGGCTATGGGTGGGTAAACCACCAGGTCCGGAATCAGCAAAATTGTTGACGAGTAAAACAGCACATTTGGATTAACTACTTCGCGCGGTAGCAGCATCGTCAATCCACTCATGAAACCTTTCGTGTGCCAACCAATCAGCAATCCTACGGCGATACTCAGCGCGTAACCTACGAGGAGAAAAGTGTAAGCCGAGAAACGCGTGAACGGCTGTTCAGGGTGCTCTTCGTCCGTCATGATCGAGTCCTGAATCGACTTTGGCGTGTAAGTGTAATGCGCGAAATATTCTCTTAGCCGTGTTGCCAGGTGCCAGACGCCGATCGCGAAAAGCGTCAGAACGATTGAGCGGCCGGCGAAATCAAACGTCTGCCATAAATGAGGTCGAATCAGCGCTACAAAGAATGTGGAAAGGAATAGGGAGACGGTGGTAAACACGGCCCGCTGCCGTTCGCGACTCTCCTGGCGATCTCTTTCTAAAACTTGA
>JBKPNP010000361.1:0-3832 GCA_046732775.1 Acidobacteriota bacterium | reverse complement strand
TACGGAAAACTCGCGCTCGCTGCCCTAATCGCCCTGACGTTCTGCATGGCCCACCCGGCCTCCAGTGTCTACGCCAAAAAGCGAAAGCTCGCGAAGTACGGTTCCATCAAAATTCTAAGTACGCCTGGTGGTTTGCCCCTCGAAATTGACGGCAGACCGGAAGGCTTTACAACTACAGACTATCGCGCATTCGATCTTGATCCCGGTTTGCATACCGTTGTCATCGCTTTGCCAAACGGCCAACGATGGACACGGGAGATCGATCTAGCAGCCGGTCACATCAAGTGCGTGGCCATCGCATTCAAACCAGCGCCAGTCGTAACCTCTCCTTGTCCCTATCCGGTCAGCCTGCTCGTTGACGCCGAAGTCACAGAGGGTCAGGTAGTAACTTTCAGTGCAGACACGGCCTACAGCGGCACCAGCCCGCTTAACTACACCTGGTCGGTGACTCCAGCAGAAGCAAAGATTCTGACCAATACCGACAACCGAATTACAGTCGACTCGACTGGATTTGGCGGTCAACGCATCACAGCGACTCTGGTCGTCGATGATGGATCGGGCGAAGCAGCTTGTCGCCAGACGGCACAGGCTTCAACCTTCGTACGGCCTCCGGAACGACGTGAACGTCCGTCGAGACAGTTTGACGTGTGCTGTAGTTGTTCGTTCGACGATCAAAAAGCACGTCTCGACAATCTGGCAGTCGAACTGCAAACGGATCCGACTGCGATGACCTACGTAATTGCTTACGGTGGTCGTACCAGCCGTATCGGACAGGCAGACTTGCTTGGCGCCCGCGCTCGCGATTACCTGACAGCGAATCGGGGAATCGACCAATCTCGCATCACGGTTATCAACGGCGGTTTCCGCGAGGAAGACTGTGTGGAGCTGTGGATCGTTCCCAGCGGAGCAGTACCGCCACAGCCTACGCCGACAGTGCAGGCCGGCGATGTCAGGCCGGCTCAACCAACGCCGCGACGGCGCAGACGAGGCCGCGACTAAACCAGAGACGCACCATTCGTGTTTCGAGGGAGCCACTACTTTCGAGTCGTGGCTCTCTTTGTTTGTGGGACAGTCGGTGGCGAGCTCGTGCCGCGCTGAGTGCGATGTCATGGACTAAGGGCTGAGTAGCGATGCACCAACCACCAGGTTTGATTGGCAATGTAACGGTCCATAACTGTCGGACTACTGCCCCTGCGTCGACAGTTGCCTAAGTTTGACCGCTCCCGATTCATGTGGTAACAATCAGCGCAGCCCCTTTTCCGACATTTAACAATCCCCCATTTCAACACAGGAGGACTCGGTTTATGGGAGACAATGGAGATGGTGGCAGCGGCAGCACTGGGGTCGTTGCGGTGCTCGTAATTTTTGTAATTTTGATTTTGGCTGCGGTGTTTGTTTTCAGGGGACGAATATTCGGTGGCGGCGGCACGCAGAAAATTGATGTGAACGTGCAAGCGCCGGCACCCGCAAAGTAGCGTCGCGACTTTAGGATTCAACCTATCATGGAAGGGAGGAGCGCCGCCGGTGCTCCTCTTTTTGTAGCGCAAACTGTTAGTTTGCGCGCGCGCGTTTGAAGGTCACGTAGGTCAGCGCAAACTAACACTTTGCGTTACGATTAGGGCTCGGCTTTCACTATTCACGATTTACTATTTACCATTCACTCTCTTATGACTGCTCCGAACATTGAAACTATTGTCTCGCTTGCCAAAAGGCGCGGGTTCGTTTTCCCCTCTTCCGAAATCTATGGTGGACTCGGCAGCGCCTGGGACTACGGTCCCCTTGGCGTCGAGTTGTGCAACAACGTCAAGCAGGCGTGGTGGCGTTGGATGGTTTATGAGCGCGACGACATTGAAGGACTCGACTCATCGCTGATTCTCAATAGGTTGGTTTGGAAGTACAGCGGTCACGAGGAAACGTTTAGCGATCCGTTGGTCGACTGCCGTGACTGCAACGCTCGTCTGCGTGCCGACAAGTTGGTGGATGGCAAATGTCCTAACTGCGGTTCGACCAATCTAACGGAGCCGCGGCCCTTCAACCTGATGTTTCAAACTCACGTCGGCGCCACTGCTGATGATGACGATGCATCGTCGCTGGTTTATCTGCGGCCGGAAACGGCGCAGGGTATCTTCATCAACTTCGCAAACGTGTTAACCACCAGCCGTCGTAAGTTACCTTTCGGTATCGCGCAGATCGGTAAATCGTTTCGCAATGAAGTCACCCCCGGCAACTTCATTTTTCGCACGCGCGAATTTGAACAGATGGAGATGGAATACTTCGTCAAGCCCGGCGAAGACGAAGCGGCGCATCAGGAATGGATTGATGCCTGCTACAGTTGGTTCACGAGTTTGGGAATTACACCGGACAATTTGCGGCTTTACGAACAACCGAAAGAAGAACTGGCGCATTACGCCAAGCGCACGGTAGACATTCAGTATCGCTTCTTCCCCGAGCGTGACGAGGACGAGCGCCAGTGGGACGAGCTGATGGGGATCGCGAATCGCACTGACTTCGATCTGCGCACCCATTCGAAGAAGCCCGAGGATTCTGAAGGGAAGCGAGTCAATCCGGACTCCACAGAAGATCTTTCCTATTTCGATGAAGCGGCGAAGCAGCGGTTCTATCCTTACGTCATCGAACCGGCGGCGGGCGTAAACCGCACCGTGTTGTCGGTGCTGATGGACGCCTATTCTGAGAAGACGAATGATAAAGGCGAGACGCGAGTGATATTAAAACTTCATCCGTCACTCGCCCCGATCAAAGCTGCGATTCTTCCACTCGCGAAGAACAAGCCCGAACTGGTGGCGTTGGCAAAGTCGATTAAGCGTTCGCTTCAGCCATCAATGCGCGCTGTTTATGATGATACCGGCGGCATAGGCAAACTGTACGCGCGGCAGGATGAAATCGGCACACCGTTTTGTGTCACGGTAGATCATCAATCACTTGAAGACAACGCAGTGACCGTCCGCGATCGCGATACGTGGGAACAGGAGCGCGTTCCGGTCGCTGAACTCGAAACGTATTTGTTGAAAAGACTAAACGAATAGTTCCAAGTTCCAAGTTTCAAGTTCCAAGTCCGAGAAATCGGTAGTTGAAACAGCTATCGTGAGAATCTCAAGCGCAGCAGAGATGCGACCCTCGTCTTCGTCCTGAGTTGAAACTTGAAACTTGAAACCTGAAACTGTTTTAGCCCATGCCAGTAGTTAAAAAACGCAACGAACAGACTGAAACGCGTCTGCTGCTCGAATCCAACGAACCGATCGAACTGCCTCCGGCTGAGATCAGCGAGCGCGACGTGCTCGTCCAGTTTGAACAGTTCAAGCAGTACGTACCTGAACTGCTCGAAGAATTGCGCGACGGTGTGCTTGCTGAACCCGTTCCGGTGATGGTTGACGGGTCCACCTTTGCTATTCACGGTGACACGCGGACATTTTGGGTCAAGCTCTGGCACGCAGCCGGAAGCCACATGACCAAAATCGATCGCGCACAGGTCATCAGCTGTTTGCCATCGACACGGGGCGTGCAAGTGGTGGTTGAAGATTACACTGATGAGCAGGTAGTTAAAGGTGAGCTGAAAGATGAGGTTGAGGATCGTTGATTCCCCGCTCTTAACTAGGCCCCATGTCCGCCATCCCTGAAAAAGTCATCGCCTTAGCTACTGCGGTTCGTGACGCCGGTGGTCGCGCGCTGCACGTCGGTGGCTCGGTGCGCGATATCATCATGGGCATTGAGCCCAAAGATTGGGATCTGGAGGTCTACGGTGTCGAGCCCACTCAGCTTCGGGAGCTGCTCGATCGCTTTGGTTCCGTCAACGTAGTCGGCGAAGCCTTCACGG
>JBKPNP010000360.1:0-1593 GCA_046732775.1 Acidobacteriota bacterium | reverse complement strand
GATTGTTTTGATCGCGATGAAGCAAGGCCATGCTATTCAAAGTTGCGGCCGCGCCGCGCATGTCAATAACCGCCTTCCATAGAGGCAACGCTGCCTCGTATTGCTTAGTGGCTGCCGCGCTATCGCCGGCGCGTGCGAGCGTCTCACCCATCTTTTGGTGAGTCAGAGCCTGGCCGCGCAGGTCTGCGATTTGAAGCTGAATGTCCAGCGCCTCCTGGTACGCCGTGAGGGCTTCATCGAGTTTTCCCTGTCCGGTGTAAGCCTCGCCAAGCGCCGTCAAAACATAGGCACGCTTTGGCCGGTTCTGTTTCAAGGCCCGCGCCTGCAGTAAGACGGAAACAGCGTCGTCAAACTTTCCCGTTGCCAGGTGAATCTGCGCTCGCTGCCACAAGATGCTTGGTTGAAGATCCGGGTCCGGCGCGTTGACTGACTGCAGCAGAGCCTGAGCTTCATCAAGGGATTTTGCAGCGTTGGGGAGGTCGCCCAGAGAGGAATAGTACTCCGCCCGATTGTTCAGGATCGCGGCGCGCAGACCGGCGGAGGTTTTCTCAACTTTGAGAGCGCCTTCGTAATACTGCGAAGCGTTGTCCCATTGGCCCAATTTGGCGCTGACGATGGCGGCGCTGTTGAATGCGCTGGCAAGGCGATCGGGCGTGTCCAACTGTTTTGCGTCAGCCAACTGTTGGAATGCACGCAACGCCTGAATGTTGTATTCGAGCGCTTTGTAGGGATCACCCAACCGATCGTGGATACTGCCTAACGTGAGTCGAAGACTGTTGGTCCCGGATTGAAAATTTTCTACTTCGCGAAGAGGCACGGCCCTTTCAGCAAAACCCCGCGCCACACTCAGATCTCCCATTTGCAGATAAACAGTCGCAAGATTTCCTAACGCACTAGCCTGGCCACGACGATCCGCGTGCTCTTCGAAACTTTTCAGCGACTCATTCAATTTAGGGATCGCGATTTCGTTCTTGCCCTGCATCCTCGCATTCAATCCGAGATCATTCAGGGTTGCCGCCCTTATTCGCCAGTCATCCGCTTCGAGAGTGAGCTCAAGGACTTTGGCGTAGAAGCTCTCTGAGTCGACAAGATTTTTCAGCAGGTAGTAAGTTTGGCCCAACGCATAATAAGTGAGAGCTTCCCAGTGAGCGTCGTGGATCGATTCCCAATAGGCTAACGCTTTCTTGTAGTTTTCAATGGCGGCCTCGTGATGGCGTGCGTCACTTTCCTTGAGGCCGCTGGCGAACCACCGCTCGGCTTCAACGCGACGCGCATCCTCAGGGTTTGCAGTCCTCAGTTCATCAAGGCTCACTTCGAAAGCTCCGGGAACGGCCCAGTCTTCGGTCGAGCGAATCTCTAATTTGTAATCGCCAGATAGAGCGGCGATCTCTGAGACATAAATCGGCCCGGTTCCGCCACTGGGAAAGTTGGTGCTGACTAGTTGCTTGCCGGTGGGATCAAAAAGCGTGACTTGCAGAATGATGCGCGTCGGCCGCACCGTGACGCGCAGGTATTGACCAGTGGCAACGGTCATTTGAAAGAACTGACGCGCGCCACCCTGAATTTGGCGTGTCGTCGGTTGACCGACGATCA
>JBKPNP010000359.1:0-1400 GCA_046732775.1 Acidobacteriota bacterium | reverse complement strand
AAACTTACTCCCGGCCAGGGCGTTTTGGAGATGTTATTCAATACAGTCTCTGCCCGTCGCAGTCCTGAACAAGCTCTGGCGACGCTGCGTGTGGTCGCGTCTCGAGCCGCTGTTCTCAAGGGTGTCAGGGGTGATGCGAAGGATCTCGTTTACCCATTGCTGAAGAAACTGGATCAGCTGTGAGACTTCGCGAGACCTTACACACCGGCGGGCTGGTTGCCGCAGCGCTTGCAGGTTCATGGCGCGCGACGGATGTTCCGGAATTCACCCTTACGGAATCAGAGCTCGATGCGGTGACACCGCTGCTCTATGACTCAGGTGCGGCCGCGCTCGGTTGGCACCGCGTAAGCAAGACAAGTTTGCGCGACTGTGCCTCCGCCGAGGTACTGCATCACGCCTACCGTCTGCAGTCTTTGCAGTCGGATATTCACGAACAGAAGATCGAAAAGGCCTTCCGCTTACTAAGACAAGCAGGGGTCGAAGCGGTGCTCGCCAAAGGATGGGCCACGGCAGGAATCTATTCCATGCGCGCGCTGCGGCCGTTCGGTGACATTGATATTTGTGTGGCTCCGGAAAAGTTTCGCCAGGCGAGTGATGTTTTCAGCGCCCCAGAGGCTGAAGATTGCTGGGTTGATCTACATCAGAAGTTTTCGGAGATAGCTAATCGGAAAGTTGCCGAGTTGTTCCAGCGCGCGTCCGTCGTGCAACTTGGCGCGGAGCAGATTCGCATTCTGGGCCTTGAAGATCAGCTGGCGCTCTCATGCATTCATCTCTTGAAACACGGTGGCTGGCGGCCGCTGTGGCTCTGTGATGTGGCCGTAATCATTGAGGCGCTGCCCGAAACTTTCAATTGGGACACCTGCCTCGGTGCTGACAAAACGCGCGCCCGATGGATCATGTGCGCCATCGGCCTCGCGAAGGATTTGCTGGCTGCCGATCTTGCTAAAGTCCCTTCATGTGTAAACACCCAGGTTCCAAACTGGTTAAGAGAAAACGTGCTGCGGCAGTGGGCGAAACCATTTGCCAGGAACCAACCGCCGATGAGTCATCCGATTCCGATGGCCGACTTGCTCAAACATCCTGCCCGGTTGCCGGAAGGATTATTACAGCGTTGGCCTAATCCAATTCTCGCGACCATCAGCGTGAACGGAGACTTCAATAACTTTCCGCGTTTACCGTATCAACTCGCAAACTGCGTAAGCCGTATCGGTCGAATGCTGATCGGGTCCGCCGATCCGGCTGCTGATCACTAAAAAAGTTATCGTGACTGGTCCGATCATCCTCAGCTTAGACACTGCGTCGATGGGTGGCAGCATTTGGCTGGGCAAGGGAACTACGGAGTTAGCATCGGTTGTTGGCGACGCGAAGATTTCGCAATCGGCCAGTTTATTGAATGACAT
>JBKPNP010000358.1:0-6012 GCA_046732775.1 Acidobacteriota bacterium | reverse complement strand
CAATCTTGACGTCGCCGACCACACCCACAATCACATCGGGCTGCGCTTGCGCCGATCCGTAGACTACTTTTCGTCCGATTGGATCTCGGCCCGCGAAAATTCTGTCAGCCGCGGTCTTACCGATAATCACCGGGCCGCCTGAATTTGGTGTGGCGCCGTCGCGATCGTCAAACATGCGACCGGCGATGATTGGGACTCCCAACGTCTGAAAGTAAGTTTCGCTGACGACGCGGACGTTCGCTTCAAATTCCTGACCCGGAGGTGGAATTGGATCGCCTTCAATGGTGAACCTGGTGGTATTGCCGCCCTGCAGCGGAAGGATGTCGACCGTGCCCGAACCCTTCGTTCCGGGCAGCGAGTCAACTCTTTGTTTGAGTTGGTCAAAGAACTGCGCCAGCTGATTGGGTTGGCTAAATTTAGCTGGCGGCACCCCAACCGTGAGGGTCAACATCTGTTCAGTATTGAAGCCGACGTTTGACTGCAACAATCGCAGCAGACTCTTCATCAATAACCCGGCGCCCACGAGTAACACGACGGCGAGCGCAATCTCCGACATAACCAGCGCGCTGCGCAGCCGGTGTCCGGAGCCACCCGCGGTATTTCGTCCGCCTTCTTTCAGCACCTCATTTAGATCCGGTCGCGACGACTGCAGCGCGGGCGCGAGGCCAAAGACAATCCCGGTCACTAACGAAAGCGCAAACGAGAACAGCAGAATACTCTTGTCGAGATGAAGTGATCGTAGAAACGGCAACGCGGCCAGCTGGCTATCGGGTAGCATGGCGACCACACCGCTGACTCCCCAGTAAGCGATGAACAACCCTGCCGCGCCGCCGACGATTGAGAGCAGCACCGCCTCCGTCAACAGTTGACGAATCACACGCCAGCGGCTGGCTCCGAGCGCCGCCCGAATTGCAACCTCCTTTTGGCGCGCCAACGAGCGCGTCAGCAAGAGGCTGGCGACGTTGGCGCAGGCGATCAGCAGCACGAAGCCAACCGCCGCCAGCAACACGAGCAGAATGGGTTTCACTTGTCCGACAACTGCTTCCTGAAGCGGGACGAGTTTCAAACCTGTGCCCGCATGAGACGCGGCGTTTTCCTGTTCGATCCTCTTTGCAATCAGGGCCAGCTCCGATTGCGCCTGCTCGGCAGTGACGCCCGGTTTAAGGCGGCCGATCAAATTCGTACCGTGGAGCCCTCGTCGCGTTAACTGTGAGTCAGTGGGCTGATAAGCGCGCCACATGTCGGCGTTGCGTAAAGCAAACTGAAAACTTGCCGGCAGCACGCCGACGATCGTGTAGTTGTCGCCGTTAAAAGTGATTGGCTTGCCTACGATTCCGGGATCGGCCCCAAAGCTGCGCTGCCACATTCCGTAAGTCAATATCACCACGCGCGGCGCACCGGGCTTGTCGTCACCCTCCTGAAACGTTCGGCCGAGAAATGGATCGACACCGAGCACAGAAAAGAAATTCGCGGTTGCGCCTGGAGCAAACACTCGTTCGGGCTCACCGCGGCCGGTGATTATTCCGCCACCCCCGGAGTACGCGCCGATTCCTTCGAGCACGCCATTCTTCTGGTAGTCGATATAATCGGGGTAGGAAAACTCGCGCTGCGCGAATTGCTTTTGCGGAGTAACTTCGTAGAGGTGATAAAGCTTATCGGGAGACTTGTAAGGCAGGCCGCGCAACAATGCCGCATCAACGACGGTAAAGATCGCGGTGCTGCCGCCGATTCCCAGCGCCAGCGTCATTACCGCGATCAGGGCGAAGCCGGGTTTCTTTAACATTGTTCGTACCGCGTAACGTAAGTCTTGTAACAACGTCTTCATGCTCTCTCCTTAACCCCCGTACCGTAACGCAAGCTGTTACTTTGCGTCCGGTTCGAATGCCAATCAACCACGCAAACTAACAGTTTGCGTTACAACGATAGTTACTCGTAGCGCAGCGCCGTTAACGGATCTACCTTCGTTGCTCTTCGCGCCGGCAGATACGACGCGACCAGCGCCGTTGCCACCAGGCTCAGCGAAACGATGGCGAAGGTAGCCAGGTCAGTCGGCGTGACGCCGAACAAGAGACTGGCCATCACTCTGGTCAAGGCAAACGAGCCGGCGAGACCAATCGCGATACCGATTAGCGCGAGCACCATTCCGTTTCGCAAAACCAGTTTCATAACGTCAGCCATTTGCGCGCCGAGGGCTATGCGAATACCAATCTCCTGCGTCCGCTGCGTCACGTAGTAAGCGGTGACGCCGTAAATGCCGATCATTGCGAGCAGCAGCGCCACGCCCGCAAAAGTGCTGAGCAACAACATTGAGGTGCGTTGCGGCGCGACCGAAGTAGCCAATACGTCGTTCATGGTCTTGACGTTGAAAACCGGTATGCCTTTGTCGAACGCGCGAATTTCGTTGCGCGCCGCCGCTGCCGCGTTCAGCGGATCGCCATTCGTGCGTACCACCAGCGACATACCTGACCAGCCTGCCTCCTGTGCGAAAGGCGTATACATTTGCGGTTCGGCTTCGGTGTCGAGCGTGGCCCTGGTATCACCGACGACGCCAACGATCTCTCGCGGAAATTGTTCATCCCGCCAAATCGTTATTCGCTTTCCAAGCGGACTCTCGCCGGGCCAGAGCTTTCGCGCCATGGTTTGATTAACGATGACTACTTTCGTGCTTTGTTCGACGTCCTGATCTGTAAAGGTCCGGCCGGCAATCAACGGAATTTGTAGCGTTTGAAAATAGCCAGGAGTAGTGACCAGGTACGTCGCGTTAGCCGATTCTTCCGGAGTTGCCGGACGGCCTTCGCGAATATAGGAACGGCCGACGTTAAAGGTGTCGCCGCCGAGCGGTAAACTCAAAACAGCGCCGGCAGCTTGCACACCCGGCATATTTTTTAGTCGTTCAATCGTTTGCCGCAATGCCTGAATGCGCGGCTCGCCCTTGGCGTATTTGGCCGATGGAATCGAGATGCGCATCGTCAGCACGCTCTCCGGATTGAACCCGGGGCTTACGTCCCGCAGTCTGGCAAAGCTCTTGATCAGCAGACCAGCGCCGACCAGCAACATGAACGACAGCGCCACCTCGGAGACCATCATGACGCTGCGCAGGCGCTTGTTATGAGTGCCACCCGAACCTCGCCCGCCGTCCTTCAACCCACCGGTCAAATCAATTCGCGACGCCTGGATCGCGGGTGCCAGTCCGAACACTAAGCCGGTGACGACGGCGAGACCAAGCGTGAACAGGAACACACGCTCGTCCGGATGAATCTCGTCAAAGCGCGGTGCATCTGGCGGGTTGAGACCAACAAATAATTTTGTCAGCCAGAGGCTGAGCGTTAAGCCGAGGGCGCCGCCAATCACAGAGAGCAACAGGCTTTCGGTCAGCAGTTGACGAACAACACGCCAGCGGCTCGCCCCCAGCGCGGCCCGCAAGGCGATTTCTTTTTGCCGCCCGGTGCTGCGTGCGAGTAGCAAGTTCGCGACGTTCGCACAGGCAATCAAAAGAACGAAAGCCACCGCGCCGAGCAGCAACAGCAACGCGCCGCGCATCGAGCCGACCATTCGTTCCTGAAGATTTATTACGCGAACGCTCCAACCCGTGTTTGTGTCAACGTAAGCCTGAGCCAGTCGTTGATTGATCGTGTCGAGTGAAGTCTGAGCTTGCGAGATCGACACGCCGGGTTTCAGCCTACCTATGACATTGTAGGAACGATTGTCGCGGTGCTCTGACGAAGGATTGACTGCGAAGGCAACCCACGCTTCGTTCTGGTCAGGATAATCAAAGCCCGCCGGCATTACGCCGACGATGGTCGTGCTTTTTCCACCTATTGTGACGTGGTTGCCAACCACATTTGGATCGCCACCGAAGCGACGCTGCCACAGGCTATGACTGAGAACGATAACTGGATCGCGCCCCTTCTGCGCATCGTCTGGCCCGAGCACACGTCCGCGAATTGCCGCCGTGCGGAAGAGCGGGAAGAAGTCGCCGGTAACACTGGTGGCGCGCACGCGTTCCGTTTCGTCTCCGTTAGTAAGCAGTAGCCCGCCGCTGGTAAACCCTGCCAGCTGTTCAAACGAATGATCCTGCTGTTGCCAGTCGACAAAGTCGGGCAAGGACAGGTTGCTATCGGTGATGCCCTTCGACGGGTTCACGCCCTGAAGTACCACGATGCGCTGCGATTCCGGATAAGGAAGCGGCCGCAACAGCACGGCGTTCACGGTAGTAAACATGGCGCTGTTCGCGCCGATGCCGACCGCCAGCGTAATGATGGCGACGGCTGTAAACCCCGGATGTTTGAGAAGCGAGCGGACGCCGTAGCGAATGTCTTGTATTAGTGTTTCCATGGTTTTAGATAGTTTTGAATTCTTAGTTTTTAATTTTGAATTCTTTCGTTTGGACTCGACCGGAAGCGTCCCCTTTTATTTAGTGTAGCCACGAGCAACTGGGACGGTTGCGCCAATTAAAAATTCAAAATTCACAACTCAACATTTCCTTAGTTATTCGTAGCGCAACGCCTCCAACGGATCGACTTTAGTTGCGCGTCGCGCCGGGATGTAACAAGCAAGCAAGGCAACCAGAACGAGCATCCCTGCCACGCCTGAGAAGGTGCGCGCATCGGTAGCGCTGACCTCGAACAGCAAACTCCCGAGCAATCGCGTTAGTGCAAACGCGGCTCCGAGTCCAATGGCAATCCCAACCGCCGCGACGCGCAGCCCCTGGCCCAGCACCATTCGCAGAACATCAACCGTGCGCGCGCCAAGGGCCATCCGAATTCCAATTTCCTGAGTACGCTCGCTAACTGAAAATGAAATGACTCCGTAAACGCCGACCATCGCCAGCGCCAACGCAATTGCTGCGAGGGAACCGAGGAGCAGCATTAAGAAACGCCGCTGCGCCACCGAGGTCCGCATCAGATTGTCCATCGGCTCGATGGCGTAAACCGGTTGCGAACGATCTATTGCCGCAAGTTCCCTCCTCACCACCGCAGTCAGGCTGGCGGCGTCGGTTTTCGACTTGATGACAAAGCCCATGCGCGGCCACGACTCAAGGTCCTGGCGATAACTGATGAAAGCCGTCGCCACCGGCGCTTCACTCAAACTCGCGTGCCGGTTGTCTGCAACCACGCCGACGATCGTGCGCCACGAGGTATCTTTCGAGCTTTCTCCGATCGCCATGCGTTTGCCGACCGGATCGTCATTCGGCCAGTAGACCCGTGCCATCGTTTCGTTGATTACGATCACGTGCTCGCTTGTCTCAGTGTCCGTCTGCGATAGGCCGCGCCCGCGCCTTACCGGAATCTGCAGCGTCGAAAAATAATCCGGGCTAACGATCTGATAATCCATGGTGACGTTCTCGTCAGCCTTCGGCTCGGGCCGTCCTTCAACGCGGAAACCGCGGTTCATACTCGAACCGCTGAGCGGCAGGCTCATCACCATTCCGGCGGATTCAACGCCGGGCAAACTCTGCAGATGTTCGAGGACATTTGTGTAGAACGCGCTGCGGCTTTTCGAGTCGGGATACTTTTTATTGGAGGGCGCGATTTTCGCGGTCAAGACGCGCTCGGGGTTGAAGCCGGGATTGATTTGCGTAACGCGCAGGTAACTGATGCCGAGCAAAGCCGCACCCACGAGTAACACTTGCGCCAGGGCAATCTCGGTAACCACCAAAGCATTGCGCGCACCCCGACGTTGCCGTCCCTCGCTCGCCCGGGTGCCGCCCTCTTTCAACGACGTGTTCAGGTTTGTGCGCGTCGCTTGAAACGCCGGCAGCAGGCCAAAGCCCAACCCGGTCAGCAGCGACACCAACAACGTAAAGCCCAACAACCTGAAGTCGACACTCGCTTCGTTTAGACGCGGAATATCGCCGGGACTCAACTTAACGAAAACAGCAACGGCCCAAATCGAAACGATTAATCCGGCTAGCCCGCCTGCGACGCTTAACAGAACGCTCTCGGTCAGCAATTGCCTGATCAGGCGGCGGCGAGTGGCCCCCACTGCCGCGCGAATGGCGATTTCGCGGTC
>JBKPNP010000357.1:0-8729 GCA_046732775.1 Acidobacteriota bacterium | reverse complement strand
TGTAGTTGATCTTAATGGCATGTATGGTTCGGTAAGCGCAAGACTTTTGGAGGGCGGTGACCTGTCACCGCTTTTTATTCGCGGCGACCTGTCGCCGCGCACGCTGCTCAATATTTAACCCTCGTCGGCTGCGACAGGTCGCAGCCTGCGAAAGCGGTGACAGGTCACCGCACTCCAAAATTAGCGACGCTTCGATTTCTTATATTCGCTGCGCAGCAGTTTCATAAACTCTTCGCGCCGATCGTACAAACGCTTCGGTTCGCGCGGCTCATGACGCGCCAACGCGTACGCCGTAATGATCGGCAACGCGACCGTGGAATCTACGTAACAGACTACAGCATCAGGCAACCGATCGGGATCTACTTTGCCCCAGGAAACTGCCTCACCAGGAGTGGCGCCGGAGAGGCCGCCGGTGTCGGGTCGTGCGTCCGTTACCTGCAGAAAATAATCGTGGCCACGCTCGTCGATTCCCAGCACCTCCTGAATTTGCGGTTCTGTTTGTAACAGGAAATTTTTCGGCGAACCGCCACCGAGAATGAAACATGCCGAGCGGCCGGGCGTCTGCTTTGCGCCTTTCGTTTTGCCCTTGCCGGCACCGCGCTTCGCAGCCAACACGATTGCCGCAGTTTCGTTAACGTCCAACGAAGGGTCGTAGGCGAGTTTGTTTCCCTGCAGAGCTTTGGCTGCGACGTTCATGCCGATCGATGAATCGCCGGGAGAGGACGTGTAAATCGGGACACCGTATTCGTAAGCGACGGCGAGCAGCGACTTGTCTTTCAAACCAAGTTGCCGCTCACGCTCGTGCACGTAACGGCCGGCGAGGTAATGAAACTCCGCAGTCGACATCGTCTTTTGGAATTCTTTGCCGGTGATGATCTTGCGAAAGAAGGCATCGGTATCGAGCAAAACGGAATAATCAAAGAAGATGTCGTAGATCCGCACTACCTCTTCTTCGCGCAGCACGATGTCGGAGATTGTTGAACTGCCCTCGCGCATCACCAGACCGATACCAAAGTGAGTATCGTGATACAGGTTGGCCCCGGTCGAAATTATCCAATCGACGAACCCGGCCTTGATCAATGGGATCAGCGCTGACATGCCCAAACCGGCAGGCGTGAGCGCGCCGGTGATCGACATTCCAATCGTCACGTCCGGCTCGAGCATTTTTTTCGTGAACAACTGACAAGCCTCACGCAGACGCGCGCCGTTGTATGCACGAAACGACTCGTCAACGAGGTCAGCAATCGTGGTCGTCGCGGTTATCGGCGTCGGATCAATTCTTCTTCCCTGTAGAAACTTGCTCGTTCTCTTTGCCATTATCTGAAGGTCACCTTTAGTTGTTTATGTCGCTTCATGATCGCCGTCGGAGTTCTGGTTGGTGGCACGCTTAACGCGGAGGCGGCCGATGCGACGTTCGTCTGCTTCGAGGACTTCGAGTTCGAGACCGCGAAAGGTTAGTTGCTCACCGCGGTCGGGCACTTTCCCCGACTCGTTAATAACGAGGCCGGCGATGGTAGTGAAATCATCCGCTTCAATTTCCATGTCGAACAGTCGCTCAATTTTGCCGATCTCCGTTGAGCCCAACACTTCGTAGCAGCCATCTTCCTGCGGCACTATTTCGTTCAACTCTTCCCCGGCGATGTCTTCGTCTTCAATCTCGCCGACAATCTCCTCGAGAATATCTTCGACCGTCACCAGGCCTGAGACGCCGCCGTATTCATCGATCACCATCGACAACTGCACGTTCGCTTTTTGCATTTCTTCCAGCAGATCGGCAACCGGTTTGGTTTCGGGGATGAAGTAGACCGGTCTCACCAGCGGTCCGATCGAACCGTCTTCATTGCCTTCCGCCCAACGCTGCAGCAGATCGCGCACGTAGATGAGCCCTTCGACGTTGTCGATCTGTTCGCGATAAACCGGCAGGCGCGAATACTTCGATTCAATCATGACGTCGCGCGCCTCGCGCACCGAAGCTTCAGCGGGCACGGCGACGATGTCCGGCCGCGGCGTCATCACTTCGTTGACACGTGTGTCGCCAAACTCGATGATCGAGTGAATCAGTTCGCCCTCTTCTTCTTCAAGAATGCCTTCCGCTTCACCGACGTCAATCAGCGCCTGGATGTCGTCTCCAGTGTCGTCTTCGTCTTCGTCCTCGCCGTCATCGAGTTCCTGCTCTTTGCGACGCGAACGGTCGAACAGCCGGTGAAACGGATCAGCGGCAAATGCCATCAACGGCAACAGCGGCCTAATCACCGGTAGCAGGAACAACAAGGTGGCTTCCGGATCGCGCGTCGCCGTGAACAAAGGAATTAGCTGGCGGAAAATTCCGGCGAGTACCAGACCAGCGAGCAAGCCCACCAAAACAAAACGGTCCTGCTGAAACAGCGTCAACGAAATTGACGTGACCAGGACGGCGATAGCGACGAGCAGAATTTGGATTGTGGCCGAGATGGCAAAGCTGAAGCGCGGCCGATTCTCCAGCACTTGCTTGAGGAAGGCCGACGAGCGTAGCTTCTCGCGTTCCTCAGCTTCAGTAATGAGGCGGCGCAAGCCGACATCGCTTAACTGTCCGAAAGCCATATCGACCGTCGCCAGTAGCGACAACCCGATCAGCAACAGGAAGGTTAGAATTAGCTCCAGTGGCATGCTTTGGTAAATAGTAAATGCTAAACGTTGAATCGCATAATCCTTGCGCTTAAATTGGATTGTGAATTCAGTTTGAGGACGCGCAGCACTAACTTCAAGGCGTACCTGCCCGATTTGTTGTGCAAAGCCTTGCGAGCTAAGGCGTCGGCCTTCCATATCTTTGCCGCGCCATGTAAATTGAAGCCGCTTGTGAATTCGATTCTGGCGTTCAACTTCCAAAGCAGCGAATGACCAAAGGCCAAAATCTATGGGGCGGCAGATTTACACACGAACCCGATCCTGCCTTCGTTAAATTCAATAACTCTTTCTCGTTTGATCGCAGGCTGTTCGAAGTGGACGTGCGTGCCAGCCTGGCTCATTGCGCAGCGCTGGTTTCGGCGGGGGTGATTACTGCGGAAGAGGGCGCGCAAATTAGCGCTGGGCTCGAGGCGATCCGGCAACAGGCAAACAGTGCCAGCTTCGATGAATTGGATTCGGAGGACGTCCATTCATTTGTTGAATCAAGGCTGGTGGCGATAAGCGGCGACGTTGGCCGGAAACTTCATACCGGACGCAGCCGCAACGATCAGGTCTCAACGGATCTGCGCTTGTGGGTGAGGGAAGCAATAGATCACCTCGCCAATCGCTTGCGGACGATGCAGGCCGCGTTGTTGACTCTGGCCGAGAACAACGCGGATGCCGTGATGCCCGGCTACACCCACCTGCAACGCGCGCAGCCGCTGCTCTTCGCTCATTGGTGTCTCGCTTATTTTGAGATGCTCAGGCGCGACCGCGATCGCCTGGCCGCAATTCGCGAGCGCGTTAACGTGTTACCGCTTGGCTCGGCCGCTCTGGCCGGTACGTCCTTTCCAATTGACCGCGAGGCGGTTGCTCGCGAACTCGGCTTCGCAAGCGTTTCGCGAAACAGCGTTGATGCCGTTAGCGATCGCGATTTCTGCGTGGAGTTCGCTGGCGCTTGTGCGATCGTCATGGTTCACCTTTCGCGCCTTGCCGAAGAAATCATTCTCTACGCGAGCTCCGAATTCGGCTTCTTTGCTCTCAGCGACGCGGTGGCCACAGGCTCGAGCCTCATGCCGCAAAAGAAAAACCCCGATTCGATGGAGCTGGTGCGGGGCAAAGCCGGACGGGTGTTCGGCGACGTCACGGCGTTGCTGTCGATGCTCAAGGGTTTACCGCTCGCTTACAACAAAGATATGCAGGAAGACAAGGAAGCGACTTTTGACGCGTTTGACACGACTGCTGCCTGTCTCGAAGTTTCGACGATCGTGCTTGGTAACATCGAACTGAATGCTGAGCGCATGCGCACGGCGGCGTCGGAAGGCATGATGAACGCGACCGAGCTGGCGGACTATTTGGTTCGCAAGGGAACGCCTTTTCGCGAAGCTCACGAAGTGGTGGGAAAGATCGTGCTCAGTGCACTCGAGAAAAAGGTAGAGTTGAACGCACTTTCACTCGATGAGCTGCGATCTGTTTCGAACAGGATCGAAGCAGACGTCTTTGAATCGTTGACGCTTGAACAAACTCTGGCGGCGAAAATGGCGAATGGCGGTACCGCGCCAGCGCGCGTAGCCGAAGCCTTACTCGAGGCGCGCGAGTATCTGGGTAAGTCTTGAACGTCAGGACTCAGGAGTCAGCTCCGTGCGCCCAGGCATTTACATTTCGTAGCCTCGAAGACAAAAACTTTTCGCGCTTCGCGCTCACTGCAGGCCGGATGCCTGCGCTTCCAGCTGAAGATGCACGCTCCGCGTAAGACGTCTGACTTCTGAGTCCTGAGTTCTCGGAAACTTAGTTCCTTGGCTGGGGCTGGATCGTTTCCTGGTAGATGTAGCGTCCGTCTTCGAGTTTCAAGATCACTGCCGGCTTTACCGCGTTGCGTTCACGATCCATGCTGATCATCCCGGTGACGCCGGCGAAATCTTTGGTCGCCGCTAACGCGTCACGTAGTTTTGAATTCTCAGTAGTGCCGGCGCGACGTACGGCGTCCGCAAAAAACCGCAGCGCATCATACGCCAGCGCCGCGTGCGCGTCAGGCGTCAGGTTTCCATAGCGCTGCCGATATTCCTTCACAAACTTCTGAATCGCCTCAGCCGGATCGTCAGCCGAATAGTGGTTGGAAATGTAAGATCCGTTTAGTGCATCACCCCCAAGTTCCCAAAGCTCCGGCGCATCCCAACCGTCTGCACCCAACAGCGGTATGTTCAAACCCAGCTGGCGCGCCTGCTTTGCGATGATGGCGACGTCGCCGTAGTAGCCGGGAATGTAAATCACGTCGGGGTTAGTTGCTTTGATGGCACTCAATTGACCACGAAAGTCGGCATCGCCTTGTGAGTAAGACTGCTTAATGACGTTCTCGCCGCCAAACTTTACAAAACTGAATTCAAAAAAATCCGACAGGCCGTGACTGTAGGGCGAATTGAAGTCGAGCATTATCGCCGCGCGTTTTGCCTTGAGTGTGTGCACGGCAAACTGGGCCATCACCTCGCCCTGAAAGGCATCGATGTAGCAGGCGCGGAAAATGTATTCTCCCGCTTGCGTCACTGCGGGATTGGTTGACGACGGAGCAATCAGCGGCACTTTCGCGGCCTGCGCTTTCGGCGCCGCGG
This sequence comes from Acidobacteriota bacterium, assembly GCA_046732775.1. GTDB lineage: Bacteria > Acidobacteriota > Blastocatellia > Pyrinomonadales > Pyrinomonadaceae > PSRF01. The sequence goes on along the minus strand of JBKPNP010000357.1, from coordinate 3,480 downwards.
CGAGATTGTTACCTGAAGCGCCGGCGCCAATGATGGTGGCCACCGCATAGCGATCGATCAGCTTGCCGGTAATGCGCGCCGCCTCCTCCGGACTTCCTTTGTCGTCTTCAATCACGACGTCGAGCTTGTGCCCGTTAATGCCACCGGCCTGGTTGATTTCGTCGGCCGCCATCAGCACGCCGTTTTTTGCCGACAGTCCGAAATTAAACGTTGGGCCCGTCAGGTCGCCGAAGAATCCGATGCGGATCATCGAATGGTCTTCGGTGTTTTTCGATCCGGAACACGAGAACGCGAGCCCCGCGGCCAACAGCGTAAACAGCAGGCAACAGAGTCGACAGTATTTAAGTCGAACCGACGAGAGCTTGGTTGAGCGGTTAGGTTTTGCGGGGGTTGGAAAAGGCAAGAGAAGCGCGGGCTAAGTTTAGTGAGCCTACTCGCCCAGGTAGGCTTCCTTGATTCGCGGATCCGCGGCGAGCTCAGCCGAGGGTCCTTCCATCACGATGCGGCCGGTTTCCAAAACGTAAGCGCGATCCGAGTGGCCCAGGGCCGCGTGCGCGTTTTGTTCAACCAGCAGAATCGTGGTGCCTTCATTACTAATTTCATCGATCGCTTCGAAAATTGTGTGAACCACGAGCGGCGCCAATCCCAGCGACGGCTCGTCGAGCAGCAATAGACGCGGCCGGGACATCAAGGCGCGCCCGATCGCCAGCATCTGTTGTTCGCCGCCGGAAAGCGTGCCTGCCTTCTGCGACTCGCGCTCCTTCAAACGCTTGAACATTCGAAACGCGCGCTCCATGTCGGCAGCGACCTCTTTCTTGTTGCGGTTAAGGTAAGCGCCCATTTGGAGATTTTCACGAACCGTGAGATTCGCAAAAACGCCACGGCCTTCCGGCGACATCGAAATTCCGCGCGCCACGAGTTTGTGAGTTGCGGTACCACTGATGTCGTCGCCTTCGAAAATGACTCGCCCCTGGCGTGGCTCGAGTAAACCGGTGATGGTGCGCAGCGTGGTCGTCTTGCCGGCTCCGTTCGCGCCGATTAACGTCACGACTTCGCCCTTGGCCACCTGCATGGAAATGCCGGTGAGCGCTTCAATCGCGCCGTAGTTAACCGAGACGTTTTCTAAAGTAAGCATGATAACTGCGTCGGGCTTTGGTTTTTGGTCTTTGGTCCTGGTTTTTGTACTTTGTGCTTTGATCTTGGTATTAGTGTTTGGCTGTCTAACACTCAACGTTCGTTAGAAAAGCAAAATTCAAAGTTCAAAGCACAAAGATCAAACTCCATAGACCCAAGCCCCAAAACCTCAGTCTCCTAAGTAGGCTTCAATAACTTTCGGGTCGTTCCTGATTTCTTCGGGAACTCCCAGCGCGATCGACTTACCGTAGTCCACCACCTGAATGCGTTCGCAAACGCCCATGACGACTTTCATGTTGTGTTCGACGAGCAGAATCGTTAGCCCAAAGCGATCGCGAATCTGTTTGATCAGATGCATTAAGTCTTCCTGCTCAGACGGATTCATGCCGGCTGCCGGTTCATCCAGCAGCAATAGCTTTGGCCGCGTCGCAAGCGCGCGCACGATCTCCAAACGCCGCTGCTTACCGTAAGGCAAGCTGGTGCCGCCCTCGTCCTTGAATCGATCCAAATCGAAAATCGCCAGCAGCTCCATGCAGTAGTCGTACGACTCGTTTTCGCAGCGCTCGTAACGTGGCGTGCGCAGTATTGCGTCCAGCAGCGATTGTTTGGTGTGAATGTGGCAAGCCGTCAACACGTTATCGAGCACGCTCATGCTCGGGAACAGGCGAATGTTTTGAAACGTTCGTGAGATACCGTGTCCGGCAATCTCGTAGGGCCGCTTGCCGTCGATGCGTTTGTTTTCGAAATAGATTTCGCCGGACGTGGGTTCATAGACCCCGGTCAGCAGGTTGAATATCGTGGTCTTGCCGGCGCCGTTCGGACCAATCAATCCGTAGATTTCGCCGGGAGCGACGGCCATGTTCAACTCACTAACAGCCACCAGTCCGCCAAACCGGATCGTGGTCTTGTCGGTCTTCAAAATCGGCGGCGCGTCAGGCGGCGGCGTTACATTCGCTGCGGTTGACGCGTTCAGGTTCGTGCTCATTCCCGCTCCCCCTTTTTCAAAGACGTTTCCCGCTGGCGCTCACCGAGCGTTGCTTTGTCGACTTCATTGACGCTCGTATCTTCCGCCGTCACTTCTTCGGCTTGCGTGCGCGTCTTGGCGCCCTTGCGCCCGCGCCAACCTTTGAATGCCGCGGTTTTGCCGAGCAGTCCCTGCGGTCGGGTAATCATCAGGATGATGAGCAGCAACGAATAGATCACCATGCGATATTCGGCGAAACCGCGCAACGCCTCCGGCAACACCGTCAGGAGAATGGCGCCGAGTATCGAGCCGATTATCGAGCCCAGTCCGCCGAGAATGATCATGATCAGAATCTCAAACGACTTGATGAACTCGAACGACTTCGGATTCAGGTAACCATCGAAGTGCGCCAGCAACACGCCACCCGCGCCTGCCATGGCCGATGAAATCACGAACGCCATCACCTTGTAGCGCGTCGTGTTTACGCCCATCGCTTCCGCGGCTAGTTCGTCTTCGCGAATCGAAATCAACGCGCGTCCAAAGGCGGAATTGACGATGTTGTAAACGACGGTGATGGTGAGTATTGCGATCAGGAATATCCAGAAGAAACTCTTGACGATCGGGATGCCGGAGTATCCGCGCGCGCCGCCGACCGCTTCGATGTTGTTCAGGAAGACGACGATGATTTGGCCGAACCCTAGCGTCACGATCGCGAGGTAGTCGCCTTTAAGACGCAGAGAGGGTACACCTACGACGAGACCCGCGATCCCGGCGCAGATGGCGCCAATGATCGTGGCCAGCGTCAGCACGATCATCCAGCCGAGTTTTCCGTTGCCGAGCGTGACCGCTAGGTTCGCGCCGTAGTTAACCGAAAAATACGCCGACGTGTAAGCGCCGACCGCCATGAAGCCGGCATGACCAATAGAAAACTGTCCGGTAAAGCCGTTGATGAGGTTTAAGGAGACGGCGAGTGTGATAGCGATGCCCGAAAGCATCAGGATGCGGCTGAAGTAAGGGCTGATCATGCGGCCCTGGAAAACAAAATCCAGCGCATACAAAACGCCGATTACGATCAGCGCCACTATCAGATTGCGGAGATACCGAGGCATAGATTAGCGAATGCGGACTGATCCGATTGCGGAATTCGGAATGCTGAATGTGGAAGGAAACCCGGAGGCGTCAAGTCTTGCTGCGCTGAAGATGACACTCAAGAGAGCATGCTGCTTAATTCCGCGTTCATCTTTCCGCATTCATCATTTCCTTACCAGTGTCAGACTTTTTCCTGTGCGACCGCGCCGAGCAAACCGGAAGGCCGGAAGAGAAGTATCAGAATCAAAATTGCAAACGCCACCGCGTCTTTGTAAGTCGGCGAAAGATATCCG
>JBKPNP010000356.1:0-6267 GCA_046732775.1 Acidobacteriota bacterium | reverse complement strand
ACGAGCGGGAACGACGCGCGTATCACGCGGCTGGGAAGTTTTTTTCGTCACACCAAACTTGACGAACTGCCGACGCTCTGGAATGTCGTGCGCGGCGACATGTCTCTGGTTGGCCCGAGGCCGGAAGTCCCACGGTTTGTGAAACTGGAAGATCCGACGTGGCAAAGAGTGCTGACGGTGCGGCCGGGAATTACCGATCCCGTAACGCTGCAGTTGCGCAGCGAAGCTCAGATGTTGGCCGGTGTCGCCGGTGATACGGAACAATTCTACGTTGACAAGTTACAGCCCGAAAAGTTGAAGGGCTACCTCGCTTATCTTGATCAGCGCAGCTGGCAGAGCGATTTAAAAGTTTTATTCAGAACACTTGCCGCCGTGGTCGCACCGCGAGACGCGGCGCGCGTTTCGCTGGATGAAGTGACAAGACTGCGACAGTAAACCGAACAGATGCGATGGGCCACCCTCGGATTTTGGCCTTGATTGCCCCTTTTAATTAGCGTCAGGACCAGCAGAACCGTTTAGTAAAGAACCGGCCTGGGCCCGACTGAGGAAGGAATCTCCAATGCTAGAGTTACCCGCAAAAAGACAGGTGCTGGCTTCGGGTATTCAGGCTTTTCTTGATTTATCGCTGCTGCAGGCCGCGTTTGTAGCCGCCTACCTGCTGCGTTTCGATTTCACCATTCCGCCCGAGGAAACGCGGAACTTCCTGTCTCAGGTTCCCCTCGTCGTCTTGCTGCAGTTTGTTGCGCTCACTGTCAGCGGCGCCAGATCATCCATCTGGCGCTACACAGATCTGGCCCACATCAAGTCGTTTCTTAACGCCGCCTTTGCATCGCTGCTCATCCTCGTTGTTTTGCGCCTCGGTTTGCCCGACAACCTGCAAGCCTGGCGCGTGCCGCTGTCCGTAAATTTCATCGATGTGGTACTGGCGTTCGGCGCAGCCTACGCGATTCGCGTGGTTCGTCGAGCGGAGTATGAACACAAACAAAAACGGGTCCAACTAAGGAAGCACTACGGCAACGGCAACGGCAAGAAAAAACGTTCGGTGCTGTTAATCGGCGCGGGCCGGGCCGGATTGCTCGCCGCGAAAGAGATTGAAGCGCGCGGCGATCTGGATTTGGAGATTAAAGGCTTTGTCGACGACGACCGCGCTAAACTCGGCCGCTCCGTGGTCCAGCGTCACCGCGTATTAGGAACGACCTACGACCTGCCGCGCTTGGTTCATACACACGGGATCAATCACGTGATCATTACGATCGCGCACGCCTCCCGTCACGAAATTCACCGCATTGTTAAAATCTGCGAATCGATTCCGGTGAAGGTGCGAATCATTCCCGAACTCTACGAGATCATCGAGGGCCGGGTCGAGATTAGCCGTATACGCGACGTGGAAATTGAAGACTTGCTGGGTCGCGAACCGGTGCAGCTCGATACCGAATCGATCATGAAGGAATTGGCGGGCAAGACGGTGATGGTCACCGGCGCCGGTGGTTCAATCGGTTCTGAACTTGCGCGCCAGGTGCAAAGGTTCGCGCCGGCGAGGTTGTTGCTGGTTGAGCGTGCGGAGTTTGCACTGTTCGACATCGACATGGAGTTAAAGGCGGCGAATCGCGGTCCGTCTATCGTGCCGCTGGTTGCTGATGTTGGCGACGAATCAAGGATGCGCGCCATCTTCAGTCTCTACCGGCCGCAAGTGGTAATTCATGCGGCCGCGCACAAACACGTGCCGTTGATGGAAAGTAATGCCACCGAGGCTGTGCAAAATAATGTCTTGAATACGCGGCTGGTTGCGGAACTGGCGGGCGAGTTTAAAGCGGAAGCGTTTGTCCTGATTTCAACGGACAAAGCAGTCCGGCCAACTTCGATCATGGGCGCTTCGAAACGCGCCGCCGAGTTGGTTGTGCAGGATTTGAATCAGACTTACGACACGCGCTTCGTCGCCGTCCGCTTCGGCAACGTCATCGGTTCCGCCGGCTCCGTGATTCCGATCTTTCGTGAACAGATCAGAAATGGCGGGCCGATAACAATTACGGACAAGCGCATGAAGCGCTACTTCATGACGATTCCTGAGTCAGCGCAGCTTGTGTTGCAGGCGAGCGTGCTTGGCCGTGGCGGTGAAGTCTTTATTCTTCACATGGGTGAGCCGGTACGCATCCTCGATCTCGCCGAGACCTTGATCACCCTGTCGGGACTCAAACCGCACGAAGACGTTCATGTAGTTGAAACGGGCATACGGCCCGGCGAAAAGCTTTATGAAGAACTGAACTTTGAGACCGAGGAAACCGCGCCCACGATTCATCCCAAGATTTTTATCAACCTGCTTGATACTCCCGAACCCGACAGCGTACAGACCGCGTTGCGCGTACTAGGCCGGCTGGTGAACGAAGGGAACGAAGATGAAATACGACGGTTCCTCAACGGCTTGCTTCCGGAAGCTGTGCTCACTCCCGCTGACAATACTAACGGCCGCGAGCGAAAACGGCTGGTGCTGGTCGCCGGTCAACGCGCTTAATTTTTGCGTCTCCCCCGGCAGAGGTAGTCTCCACATTTGAAGTCGCTTTGCTGCGTTTTGACGGTTAAGGATGGGACGGGCCAGTTGGGCTGTCCCCGTAAATTACCCGTCTTGACGTATTTACCTGTCCATAGTAGCTTCCGTTAGGTTTTACCGTTTCTCAACTTTTAAGCCAGGAGATAACAACTATGCGTAGACTCTTGCCCTGTTTATGCCTGGTCCTTTTTTGTGCGAGTGCAGCGTTCGCTCAGGATCGTGACTACCCTAAATTCGACTTTACCGCAGCTTACACGTTCAATTGGCTGGAAACGCCGGCTCCGTCCTCATCGCGCGAAGCTCTTCACGGTTTCACGCTGGCCCCAGCCGCGAACTTCAGAAAATGGGCGGCCGTTGAAGCCGATGTTACTTACACTTTCAAAGACGATGTTGGCCTGTTGACGTACATGGTTGGACCACGCTTCACGCGGCGCCGCGACGGCAGCAAGGTGGAACCGTTTGTCCATGTCCTGATTGGCGGTGGACACCTCCGAGGCTTCCCCTCTTCAAGAACGACTGATGGGTGGTCGGGAAAGTTTGGCGGAGGTGTCGACGTGATCGCCGGCAAGCACGCCGCGCTTAGGCTTGGTGGAGACTACTACCGCTACCATGGTCATATTCCAGGCGGGCGCCAAAGACTTGATAATCTTGCGGTCACTGTCGGTATCCGCTTCTTTTAGCGGACAGAGCAAACTCCGGCTTAAACATGCCAGGCGGGTCCTCACCCGCCTGTTGCGATCTGAGAGCTATGCCGTTCACCAGACACTTGAGTACACCTTAAATTTTCCAGAATGTTAGGGTACGACATTTATGCATACGGTCGGATGGTGCGTGACCGGGTTCGCACCGATGCGTATGTGGAAGCGTTGCGTCAATCTGTCGGATCGAATTCAGTCGTTCTGGATATTGGAACGGGGGTCGGTATTCTCGCGCTGCTTGCCTGTAAATTTGGAGCGCGTAAAGTTTATGCAATTGATCCAAACGATGCGATTCAAATTGCACGTGAGCTGGCGGCAGTGAATGGATATGCAGACCGGATCGATTTCATTCAGAATCTTTCAACCAGGATAACGCTGCCCGAGCCGGCCGACCTGCTCGTTACGGACATGCACGGCATCGTCCCCATGTTTGAGCAAAATCTGCCTTCGGTCATTGACGCCAGGCAACGACTGCTGGCTCCGGACTGCAAGATAATTCCCAAAAAGGAGACGCTTTGGGCCGCGCCGGTTGCCGCACCAGAGTGCTACGAACAGGTAGTTCAGCCGTGGGCGGAGGACGCGTACGACCTTGATTGGGGCCCGGCCCGACACATCGCCGCCAACGACTGGTTTGGGGTCAAGCAGCCAATATCCCCCGCAGACTTTTTGGGTGAAGGTAAAGCGTGGGCAACGATTAATTACGAGGCATTGGAAAGTCCGAATGTTTCCGGCAACCTCGTTTGGAATGCGACTCGCGCCGGCACCTGTCACGGGTTAGTGGTTTGGTTTGATACGCAACTGACCGACACAGTCGGCTTCTCAAATGCGCCGGGACTTGCGAAGACAATTTTCGGGCAGGCGTTCTTCCCCCTGTCTGAACCAGTTTCGATTTCCGAAAACGACACGATTTCCACAGCCTTAAGGTGTGATTTAGTCGACAACTTCCATCTCTGGCGCTGGCAAACGACTGTCTGCCGTAATGGCGACACGAAGGACGTGAAGGCGAATTTCAAACAATCCAACTTTTTTGGTATGCCGTTACAGCAACATACGGCCATGCCGCGGTCGTAGCTTTACACGGAGCGGAACAACGATAGTTTGTGTCCACAACGAGAGTCTCGACGGTCTGATAGGTGTCCACAAAGCGTGACGTTTCAGGCCCAAAACCCAGTTTTTCTACGGATTGACAGGCTCAATCAACTGCTATAAGTTTGGGAACATTCAGCCATTTCCGGCTTTCATCAACTATGGCCTCCAAATCAGACGTTGAACCTTTGATCAACGGAATTAAGCCCAACCCCAACGTCATCTTTCGGCGTCTCGACGATCAGATCGTTCTCTTCCACCTGGAGAGCGATCGATTCTATGAATTGAATAGTACTGCGGCGAGATTTTGGGAGTTACTCAACGAGGGGAACGACGAGGCCGATATCCGAGAACGAATGCTTAGTGAGTTTGCGGTGGATCGTGAACAATTATCAGCCGAAGCGGAGGCGCTGGTCGAATCTTTACGACAGGAAGATTTGATCTCAGTCGATGAGTAAAATCCACGCCTCGAATCAAGCAGATACGAACGTGCTCAGGCAGGGTAGCTCTCAGTGGCTAGGTTTGTTCACCGATGGCGTGCCCAATCTGACTGGATTCGATTGTCAACTGGTGGCCGGTGAGGGGAGAGCCAAGAAACTATACCTGAGCCAGCGAATGGAAGGCTCTGCCGCAGTTTGGGCTGAACGTGCCGGCTGCGGCGTGATCTTTGAAGGCGCTCTTTATAATCGGCGCGAGTTGCAGAAGGAGCTTGGGGATATGCCGGCGTCAAATGACGCCGAGGTAATTCTCAATGCGTACGAACGCCGGGGTGAGAGCTTGTTAGATCGCTTGAGAGGTAGCTTCGCGCTGATTATCTGGGACGGTGCACGCGAAAAACTTTTATGTCTGCGCGATCCCATCGGTACTCATCCGTTGTTCTATTCAGAAGATCGCGACGGACTGTGGCTGTCGCCTTCCGTCCAAGTTCTCGTCAGCCAGCCACAGTTAGCAGCACGAGTTAACCGCGCAGCCTTAGCCGACTACCTGCTGGATAGGTTTCCGCTGATGGAGGAAACGTTTTTCCATGGAGTGAGTCGCGTGCCGCCAGGCCATGTGATGCGAGTTTCGCGTGAGGGACGCCGAACTTATCGTTACTGGGATCCAGCGCCGAACGGGCAAGTGAAGTGGCTGACGCCGGATGAAGTAGAACGTTTTGACGAACTGTTTGATCAGGCGGTGACCAGATGCCTGAGTCTCGGCCCGTCCGGAATTTTTCTTAGCGGCGGTCTCGATTCAGTTTCGGTAGCGGCAGTTGCCGCACATCGCGCAAACTCTGATGGTCTAACTAAACCCTGGGCGCTCTCACTTGTCTTCCCCGACACTGATGTCAATGAGGAAGTAGTACAACGCGGTGTGGCTACGCAACTCGGTTTGCCGCAGGTCATGAAGCGGTTCTATGAGGCTGCCGGAGAGAATGGTTTGCTGGCCGGAGCCGTTGAGCTGAACAGAGTATTGCCGGCGCCTATCAACAACACCTGGCTGCCCGCGTACCATGAGCTGGTACGGGAAGGGAAGACACGCGGTTGTCGAACGATTCTGACCGGTTCGGGTGGAGATGAATGGTTGACTGTTAGCCCGATGCTGGCAGCTGACTTGTGGCGCAAGGGCGACGTGGCCGGCGTGTACCGGCTTTGGCGAACGTCGCGACGATCCTTCCGTCGATCCAGCTTTGCTTTAATGCGCGCGTTGATTTGGACGTTTGGGTTGGGGCCTCTGGCAATTCCTCCGGTCCACAAATTTGCTAAACGCGTCGCTCCCGGAGCGGTTAGAATGCGCCGTCGGATTTTTGTGCCGCCACCTGCCTGGTTAGCGCCTGATGCCGAATTGCGGCGCGAATTACAGGACCGCTGGGAGCAGAAAAGCGTCAGGGAGCCGAATACTTCCGAGAGCTTTTATTTGCGCGAAGCCAGGACGGCGCTCGATCACCCGCTCGTATCC